>JANOLP010000256.1:0-4369 GCA_031419835.1 Pseudomonadota bacterium
GATCTCGTTTTTGAATAAGTGTCAAATAAAAGGCGAGATTGCTTCGTCGCGAAATGCGCTCCTTTCCATGAACCCTACCGGGATTGTCACCTTTAACATGTCATCCTGAACGCAGTGAAGGATCTGCTTTTGTCGTGCCGTTAAAGCAGATCCTTCGCGTTGCTCAGGATGACATGGGGAGGTGCCAGCAACAGCGCATGCGGTTCATGGTCCGTGAGCAGTATCGGCAGCGCCGATACAGGCCGCTCGCAATGACGGCAGATGTCGTATCTTTTATTTTTAGCGCTAACTGGAATAAAGTTTCTTAGTGCGCAGTAAGTTGCGGCCGTGCGGTTTCATGAATAATTAAAGTCTGCTCTACGTTGGCATGCAAGCTCGCCTGGCGCCGCTTCCAAGCGACAGGATGCAGCGTCAGATAAACCGCGTGATCGAGCGGAATATCGCGTCGCTTGATGATGCGTACCGCTAGCTCGCCGGCCATCGCCGTCACCAGCAATCGCAATGCGGCGGGCGAGGCTTGATTGCCATCGCGGCGCGAGCGAAATAAAATCGCCGGCGTTTTTCCGTTGAGTGCGGCCAAGTGCAAGCGGTGCAGCGATTTGTATTCGATCGCTTTGCCTTCCGGCTGCCAGAAGATCACCAGCGAACACGCGCCCGACAACAAACTTTGCTCCGTCGACCACAGCGCCTCCTGCAAATTTTCTGTGGTGACAAACGAGCAATTTTCTAGCGCGACACCTTTCGCCAACCATGCAGCGGGAAACGGAATATGCGGCGCATTCACCAACACCACGCCCTGCCCCGATTGGCTGGCGGCGGCGATAGCGGGGATCAGCAACGACAGTTCGCCGATGCCTTCATCGGCAGAATTCATGATCTCCGTCAGTGCGCCGATGGGCCAACCACCGCCCGGCAACACGCGATCGAGATCGCCGAAACCGGACGGCAAGGTACGCTGCGGCACGATGGTTTCACTGTTGCGCAGCAGCGCGCTTTTCAAAAACGGCTCGATTTGCAGATTCATTTTATCTCCAGGCTGCGAATAACACCCACCGCCAAACCCTCAATCACCAGAGAATCGCGGCGTAGATCAAGGACGATGGGATTAAATTCGGGGTTAGCAGGTAACAACTCGGCGTGATGGCCCTTGATACGCAAGGTCTTCACCGTCACGTCATCGTCGATGCGCGCAACCACCATTTGGCCATTGCGCGCCGTTTCAGTTTTATGTACCGCCAGCCAATCGCCGTCGAGAATGCCGGCGTCGCGCATACTCATGCCGCGCACTTGCAGCAGATAATCGGGCTGGGGTTTGAATAGCGTCGGCGCGACCGGATAGCGCCCCATTACATGCTCTTGCGCCAAAATCGGCTGCCCGGCAGCGACGCGGCCGATCAGCGGCAAACCGGCTGCCTCGGGAACGCGCAAACCGCGCGAGGTATTCGGCGCCCACTCCAGCGCACCCTTACGCGCCAGCGCTTCGATATGCCGCTGCGCCGCGTAGCGCGACTGAAAACCGAACGCAGAACTAATCTCCGCGCGGCTCGGCGGCATACCGTTCTGCGCGCTGTGTTCGCGGATAAAAGCGAGAATTTCTCGCTGACGGTCGGTTAAATCATCCATAGTGTACAAATGTACACTAGTCTGTTTTTTGATGCAAGCATTGCCAGGAGGCAATCAGGGTGCGGCTCTCCAGGCATGGCAAGCTACGAGGCAGGCGTGGAGAGCCTTTCGGCAATGCGCTAGTCCTTCAACGGCACGATACTAATGATAATCCTCCTCACGCTGGTGTCGAACAGCCAGAATATTCACCGTATTTTTTGAGTCGATTTCGAATAACGCAACATAGCCTGCAGAACCGAAAGGTATAATTAATTCTCGCAAAAACGAATTGTCGGCACGTACCTTGCGACACGAGAATGGCGAAAAACGCAAAAGGCCAACGGCTTCTTTGATTGCATCCAAGGCATGTTCCGCGGCGCTAGTATTCTTTTCCAGTAAGAAATCGTAGAGGCTAAGCAAGTCGTCTTCCGCTTCCGGCGTGAAACGAACCTTGTAACGTTTCAACAGATCAACCTGTGCCACTCTTTGCGCGAGCGAGTCGGCGTTCGAGTTTGTTGATCACCGCATTCGCAGAAACATACTTACCCGTTTTCTTTGCCAAGGAAGCGCTCGCCAAACCACGCGCGATGAACTCTTGACGGGCACGACGATACTCAATGTTTCGATTAAGTGCGTCGAGCACAAAACCTGAAAGCGTCTCACCTTGCTCAAGAACACCTTCGGCTTCCTTTCGAAGCGCGGGAGATACGCGAAGAGGCGGGATAGTTGTGGTTTTCATGGATGGCTCCGATTGCAATGCAGATGCGATGCATTATAGCGCTTCGATGTTTCTTCGCAATTTCTCGGCTTATGCGTTGAATGCTGTAAATTGCTTACCTCAATACGCCAGAAGGTATTAAAGACGCGGCTCTCCAAGCACGGCTTGCCACAAGACAAGCCAGACGTGCATCTTGGCGGCTACCGACTGGGATTCATTCGGCGCAATGGCCAAGGCCAATGGCTAGCCTAGGGCTACGCCGTGCGCTCCGCTTATTGACGCCCTACCTTATACGTCTTACGCGAGTTGCTTCATAGCTTATAACCGATAGCAAGGCTGGTGATCCCGGGAATCAAAGTATCTGCGGTGACGTTCCGGAAGCCGACGTCACTCAGGCGTTTTGCGACAAAGCTTGGAGTCAAGGACACCATCTCTGGGTTATCGAGTGCGAGGATCAAGAGATGGAACGCGGCGGTCGGCGGTCCATTAAGCCCGTCGTCTACCATAAAGTCGTGGATGAGCACCATTCCACCCGGCGGCAGCGCAGCGTAAGCGCGCTTGGCGAGCACCTCGATCTCGGCGCCACGCACTGCGCTCCACAGGTAAGACATTAGGATTACCTCGTGATCGTTCGGCCAATCAGTCCCAAGCGCATTACCCGGCAAATGCGTTATCCGTTCTTGTAATCCGGCTTCTGCGACGTAACGCTTGGCCACTTCCACCGTTTCCGGGAAGTCGAGAATGGTTGCGGTGAGCTTGGTATTGCGTTGGCACAAGGCAATAGTAAACGCGCCGCTGCCACCACCAATGTCGAGTAGTGACCGTCGCTTGCCAAGATCGGTCTGCCTGGCGAGCACCGTCGCGGGCCCTAGTGATCCTCGATGTTGAGCACGGGTAAACTGCTCGGCATCCTGCGGGTCGGCGTACCAGGAACTGTAATAACCTCCCACCAATGGTTTGCGTTCCCCGCGAAGTGCCTTTTCAAGCTCACCCATGAATGAGTAGTTCGCCTTACCAACAACGAAACGTAGATAATCGCTGAAGTCCCGCGTCGCTCCATGTACCAAGTAGGCTTCACTCGCCGGCGCGTTCGAATAGGTAGTCTCGTTTAGTACGACCAAACCCACTGATACGAGCGAAGTTAGAAGGGGCTGCAAAAGATTGGGAGAGACTTTCGTTTCCTTCGACAATAACTCTAATGACTTTTCCGCCCCCGAAAGGCGGGTGAACAAATCCAGCTCGAGCGCAGCAAATAGGGCGCGCGACGCCATGTATCCGTATGCAATGTTTGAAATTTCGCGAACATCGGTGATTGGCTCCACTTTGCTTCTCCCTTGGTTGATTAGGCTCAGAGCACGCGCTGAACGGCCCAAGAATTAATCCTAAGATCAGTTGTTTCAGTCATTTTGACGCACTGGGGCGTGCCATCAAGCCCTAAGAGCTATTCTCGATGAGTGCATCAACGTCGCGCGCGCGATGGAGAATTCGCTCAATTCGAACGTCGTCTTCACGCTCGCGATAGAAGATCAGGTAGCTTCCGTGTGGCAGCATGCGAAGTTCAGCAGCTAGGTCGTGGCGCGCGACACCCGTTCCGGGAAATTCTCTGAGTGCTTCGCATTTGATTTCTAATTCATCGATAAACGAAAGTGCTCGTTTGGGATTGTCACGCGCGATGTAAATTCCGATCTCAACGAGATCGGTTTCCGCAAGCGGGGAGAAATGAATCGGCTTCACTTCACCGGATTTGTTTGCGTCATTGCGTCGATACGCTTGCGAAGTTCGGTGAAGACTTGTTTGGCCGGTTTGGCGGGACCACTGTTGATTCCATCTTGAATCAACTGGCGCAACTCCTGCAACTTTAGCGCCTTGATTTTCTCTTGTCCTTCTAATAGACGCAGCGCATCGCGCACCACTTCACTGGCGCTTGCGTAACGCCCGCCATCCACTTGGTTTCGAATAAAGTGCTCAAAATGTTCACCAATAGCATAACTTGAAGGCATAGTTGATGTCTCCTTTCCTGCTTAATTTATCAAAGATTGATAATTAGTT
>JANOLP010000257.1:0-7096 GCA_031419835.1 Pseudomonadota bacterium
CTTTTGCTCTATTCGGTGAATCCCATTCGCCGGGAAAAGGTTCATTCGCGCGATGAATCTATTGGGATGATGTGCACCATGCCAGGAGCCGCACAGATACTGGCTCACAGAGCATGCGTTGATGAAAGCCGCGCGGGATATGGCCGGCGGCGATGGCCTATATTGATTTATTTCGTGGCAGGGCCGGGCAACTATTGCCCGACCCATGCGCCGTGCTACTTCTGTGCAGAAAAGCTGTAATACCCGTAAGCCTGAGTCGGGTTGTAATCCGAGGCATAGGTTCCAGTCATCCGATCGGGTGACCCAACCACTCGTTCCGCGGCCATTCCGTCGAACGTTTTGATCGGAACCCCATTATTGTTCTTCCTGATGAAATGCAGGCGACCATCAGCCGGGCAGTACCAGCCGCTCGTCGGCCAGCCCGACAGCGTTGCAACGAGTACTTTGCAAGTGCCTTGCAAGCCTTGATTACTGACGACGAATGTCTCGACGTTTTGATTGACGTACATGGTCCACGTACCGACGATACTAGTGGGCGGAGCCGCCATTGCATTCGCTGCAAACAATGGTGCCGAGACCAAAATCGCTGCGGCCAAAAATGTTTTGTTGAGTTTCGGGCTCATGACGACACCTCCGTGGCCACTGGCCTAAATGGAATGACGATGGCCGAAATCGCGTGGTTTACAGCGCACGGATTCCGAGTGATTTGCAAGTTGTATGTAAAAGACATTTAAATCTCCTTAAGCGTTAGATTTAGCCGGAAAGGTTTCAAATCAAGGTCATGTCCCGGCAATGAACGACCTCGCTTTTGTTCGCACGCTTAAGATGAGATTGTTACTGCGGCAAACGAACCCTTGCTCGCTTAGCCATCCAATGCAGCGCACTTGATGGTAGTTCCCGAAGACATCGCGAAAGGTTCAATCGAATCGATCAAATCGGCGCACTGAACGCGCTCGCCCCGGCCCGTCGGAAAGTTGCCGTCCAGATTGGAAATTTCACGGCATTAAAACCAATGAAAGTGAGCGTCCCGTATTGAAATGGCATGATGCAACCAAGCACTGATTTGCCGCCTCGCAATAGAAAAACGCGAGCCGAAGCCCGCGTTGCGAGTACCGTCTCAAGTGTTGCGAAGTTACCGCGCTGCCATTGCTTTCTGACGTTTCCATCCCAAAAATGACAGACCGGCTAGGAACAGTGCCAACGTGCCTGGTGTCGGTACAAGTGCGGCTTGGGTCGGCTCGGCAAAAATAAAGTCATCGGTTGCCGCCAAGTCAATTCCCTGTCTGAGGTTTTAACCGCCAAAGGATTGGAACGCCGTACCGACGAAGTTGAACAAGGTGTTCGTACCGACCGTCAAATTCACATCGGTGACAACCGCACGATCGAACAGCACGGCGAGGAATTGCGGCTCGCCGTCGGCCCCGATCGGGACGGCAAAGGTGCCCAGGCTGACCTAATTACCGTTTGCATCACGGCCGAAATACTCGATGCAGCTGCTTCCCGCGTTCGGGTCTTGCATGACGAACGTGTTTTTGGGGCTGAACGCAGGAAATTGGCCGGCGCTGCCGCATCGCAAGTCGGCCTAGCAAAGTGCTGCAAGACCACGCTACGCTTTTCCGAACGGACTGAGCATTCTCGGGAGTGACTCGCGCCATCACACAGGTGTAGGTAGCTATGAATTCCCTCTGGTTAAGCAAAGGTTCAATTGGATTGAAAAAAAGTGAGTGCGAAAGGCGAAACGCATTGGTTAGGGAAACTCTGATTTATTCCGATCTCGTCGCGATACTGCGTTGCTCGCAAAAAATATCTCCTTACATATCAAACATATGCTGCGTCGATACTTTTCACTCGCGCCTTGTCTCGCTTAGAACACGGAATAAATCAGAACTTCCTTAGCTTGAATATTCAGCGGATTTTCGCGTCGATTGAACCTTTTTCGATCCAAGGGGAATCACCATTTAGGGCAAGTGCGAAAGCCTAATTTGCACCGCCCACGTTGGGCAGAGGTTCATTGGGTCCCACGATGCCTCGCGGCGGTCGGCCAACACACAACATTTGCGTCGATCATCGGCGATCTTATCACTGCGCCCGAGCGCGAAAAGGAGTCGGAAAATTGCTTGGATACTATTTAAACAGTCGCAGTCCCGATCAGGAATGTCCGCGATGTGGCGGCAGTGTCGCGCGTATTCGAAGGCATTTGCCTGATCGACTTTACAGCGCGATGGTCGTCACCGTACATCGCTATCGCTGCGAGCAACTCAGTTGCAATTGGGAAGGGCGACTGAAAGTCGCGCAGAACGTGCCACGGATAGAACCGCTGTTGTATTGGCTAACGAACGATAGTTTGCGGCATCGCGAAGGCCCCGTGACCGTTGCACGCGATCCCAGTTCGCGCGATGGTTAGGCGCACTCGTGCTATGACGATCGCTATCGGCTTTGGCACGCCGCCGCCAAGGGCGGTGAAGTTGGCGGTCTGCGGCCATTTTAGAGGTGCTCTCAGAATTGTTCCGTCGGAGAAGCTTACCGTTAAGTCAGTACGCCACTCGGTTTTAACACTAAGCAGATTGGAATCGGAATTTATTTATGGATATGTCATGAAACGAAGCAAAGCCGCTTTGTCTACGATAACGGGCATTGCTTGGCGATGTGGAATCCCTAGTGCCAAGCGCCGGCAGCGGATCGTGTGTATTCCGGGCGAGCAGCGGGCTGTCCGCACGGCTATTACTATTGTCAATTTTCGGACTGGCCAACGACGTTGGCCGATCGCTGCGCCTCTGGTCAATCGCGAGCACATAACATACCATGTCGCCATGGTTGGTCAGGATCGTAGCGGCACAGTAACCTACGCCGAACCCGGTGCGGAGGAAGCTGCGCGCTTAATGCGTGCCGTTGCAAATAAAGATCGGCGCGCGTTCGAAACCCTGTATTACACCTATTCACCGCGGCTAGGCCGTTACCTGCTGCGATTGCTGAAGCGACGCGAAGTGGTTGATGAAGTTTTGAATGATGTGATGCTGGTCGTCTGGCAAAGTGCCGATCGCTATGATCCGTCGTTGTCGCGCCTGTCGACTTGGCTGTTCGGTATCGCACACAATAAAGCCCTAAAAGCATTTTCGACGATTTCGCGGCATCAGGTCGAAGTGTCAATCGATCCGATCGAATCGGATGATTTTGCCGAGGCTGCCGACGGCAGCGATGCGGCAACGCGTGCCGATCCCCATAATCCGGAACAAACGCTGATCGGGCGGCAGGTTGGTCACGCCTTGCAATGGGCCGTGGAGTCCTTATCAGCGGAACATCGCTCTGTGATTGAATTAGCGTTTGCGGAAGACTGCTCTTATCAGGAAATTGCGACCACGCTCGATTGCCCCGTGAATACAATTAAGACTCGAATGTTTTACGCGCGCAAACACCTTGCCGAGTTGATGACACGTTACGAAGCCGGCGCTAGAACAAAAGTCAGGAGTAACCTGTCATGACAACACAACACATTATTCAAAACCAAGATCACAATGATGTTTGGGCGCTATTGCCTTGGTATGTCACCGCAGGATTAAGTCCACACGAGCTCAGTGAAGTCGAAACGCATTTGAAGGATTGTTCGACATGCCAACAGGAAGTGGCGCGTTGCCGAGAACTTAACCAATCGGTCAAAACCAATCAGAAAGACGTCTGGACGCCGTCGCCCGTGCATTTTACGAAAATACTTGCCAATGTAGACGCGTTCGAAAATCGGCGCATAAAATCCCAGCGCGCTACCGGCTGGTTCGAGAAATGGTTTCCTTGGATTGTCGATACCCCGCGACCGGCTCGCTTTACCTTGGCGTTTCAGGGCGCACTCGTCGTTGCATTGGCAACAACTTTGCTCGTTAGTGCACTCGTACCGATGCAGGGATACCAAACATTATCGAATCCGGCTGAAGCGACGGCAACGTCGGCACAACGAGTGCGCCTAGTCTTCGCCGACAATATCACTGAGAAAGAATTGCGGGCGTTGTTGCTTGGTATTTCGGCGCGTTTAATTGCAGGGCCGACGCCGCTCGGGGTCTATACAATCGCGTTGAATCCATCGGCTGCGAATCCTCAAACTATCCAACAGACGCTGGGACAACTGCGCGCGCATCCAAAAGTACGGCTTGCCGAAATCGCCGGGGTAGCAACGGAATGATTAAATTGCGTCGCAGTGTTCTGATTGTTTTGCTGAGTTGGTTGAGCGTCGTCGTTTTGGTGTTCCCGGGATGTGCAGCGACGGAACGGCGCGCAAATTCAAGCGCCGATGTGCCGAAGCAATTGCGAGATGGTCAGAGTATTGTCACGCTGCGTGATGCCAAGCCGGAAGAATGGGCGAGCACAGCGAAGTTATTGAGCGAGGAATATCGCTTGCAAGAGGTTGGCAATTTTCCATTAAGCTCGATTCGTGTGCAGTGCATCGTTTACCAAATACCCGACGACCGGCCACTTGAAAGTGTGGTCGAACAACTTCGGCGCGATTCTCGAGTTGAATCGGTGCAAATCAATCAAGTGTTCGCCGGCGTGCTGGCCGGTCACAGTGATCCTTACGCGGCGTTGGAATATGGTGCAATAGCGATTCGCGCTGACCGTGTGCATCGAGTAAGCACCGGAAAGGGCGTGCGCATCACCGTGATCGATACCGGGATGGATAAGGATCACCCCGATCTGCGTGGCCGCGTCTCCAGGGTGGCGAATTTTGTTGAGGGCGGTGAGAAATCGTTTGCCCAAGATACGCATGGAACGGCCGTTGCAGGCGTTATCGGCGCGAGAGCGAATGACGGCGTGGGCATCTTCGGCATTGCTCCGGATGCGGAATTGATGGCGGCGAAAGCCTGTTGGTATGCAGCGGCGAAAAATGCCGCGGCGCTATGTAGTAGTTGGACGCTTGCCAAGGCGCTCGATTTTGCAATCACGTCGGATTCTCACATCATCAACATGAGCTTGAGCGGACCGGCCGATCCGTTGTTGGAGCGTTTGCTACAAACTGCCGGTGACAAAGGAATCATCCTGGTTGCCGCCGCCGCGCAGGACGCGGTCGCGCCGGGCTTTCCGGCCGCGCTGAATTTCGTCACGGCTGTCGTGGCGAGCGATGCCAAAGCGCAAGTTCGTGTTCCAGCGTGGGCGGGCGACAAAGTGTTGCTCGCTGCGCCAGGCGTCGAAATTCTCACCACGGCGCCGCGGGAGAGTTATGATTTTCTTTCCGGCAGTTCGTTGGCTGCGGCCCACGTCACCGGCGTCATCGCGCTTTTGTTGGAGCATCGCCCGCGTTTGACCCAAGGCGAGCTTTTGACATTACTAACGCAGACTGCACAACTCGTTGCGACACCTGTGGGTACGCACGCGGCACAGATTCGCATTGTTGATGTTTGTGCGGCGATTGGTAAATTGCTTGGAGCGTCTTATTGTTTTTGACTGGCGTGGGGAATAAAGTCCGCAAAGTTTTTTTTGCCGTAACACTGCTGGCCGCCACAACAGCGGCGATCGCGCAGGATAGTTTCGTCCAAGCAATCACCGGCGGTACACCGGACCTATTTTTACGCTATCGTTTTGAGCGCGTGGAAGATGACCGCCCAGGGCTAAAGCGCGCTTACGCGTCGACGTTACGCAGCGCATTGGGCTACCAAACGGGAACCTTCCACGGCGTTAGCGCCTATGGGCAATTCGAAGATGTGCATAGCATCGGCGCAGACCGCTACAACGATGGCGGTACGAATGGCATCACCGACCGTGCTGTTGTAGTCGACCCTGAAGGCAATGAAATCAATCAAGCCTTTCTTCGCTTTGGCGCCATCCCGAAAACGATCCTCACTTACGGCCGCCAAGAAATTACCCACCGCGAAGCGCCGTTACATCGCTACATAGGCAATGTGCTATTCCGGCAAAATTTCCAAAGTTTCGACGCGTTTCGCGTCGTCAATTTAGCGCTGCCAAAAGCCACTATCGACTACGCCTATGTGTGGAACGTCAATCGAATTTTCGGCGAAGATAATTCTTTGCCCAACGCCAGCGATTTCCCCATGCACAGTCATTTGCTCAACGTGCACTATGGTGGCCTCGGGTTCGCCAAGATCGAAGGCTATGGTTACCTACTTGATTTCGATAGCGTGACGGCGCAGCGATTTTCAACGGCGACGCTGGGGCTGCGCTTGCAAGGTGATCATGTTTTCGATTCGAAAATGAAACTGAGCTATGCGATCGAAGCCGCCAATCAACGGGACTATGGCGATAATCCCAACAACATTAACGTCAACTATTTTGCCGGCGAGCTGGGGTTAAGCAGAGCTATCGGCGGCCTCATCGAAGCCGTCGGGGTTAAACTGAATATCGAGCAGCTCGGCGGCAAGGGTGGTGTCCAAGCGTTTCAAACGCCACTGGGCACGAACCACGCATTTCAAGGTTTCGCCGATCGATTTCTGGTGACGCCTGGAGATGGCATTCGTGACATCTTTGTAACGATCACGGCCAAGGTAGCCGGTGCGCAATTTTCGACCCGCTACCACGTATTCAACTCGGATCGAGACGGTTATCGCTACGGCACCGAGTGGGACGTTGTGCTCGAGCGAGCGTTTGCGCAGCGGTTTCTCGCCGGCGTGAAATATGCGAACTATCGCGCCGACCGTAACGCCCTCAACGTCTCGCGAAATACAGTAGGCGAACAGGCGTTCGATCTGGCAAAATTTTGGGCGTACCTGCAATTCAAATATTGATCGCCATGTTCTTCAAATAAGTGCAGCGCCGCGAGCCGCGCTGCGCCTGCCTCCTGGCGAGGCGTGGCTAAAGAGCCGCGCTCCGATTGCCTCGCGGCTTGATGCCGATCGAACGAACATTCCCTGATGCGCTCGCAGTGCTTGCGTATCCCTTGTTTCGGGGATGCCAAATCCGCGCGACATCCATTACGCTCTAAGCGTGTTCTCAATTCGCAGCGATCCTATAGGGCATGCTAAGGGCTCGTTAAGAAATAAGTAGTTCAATGTTATCCAGAACGAATGCGGTAGTTCCAGTCGCCATGGAAGTTGTTACGCTCGATCTTGATAGCAGCAAAGTCGTCATCGGATACGACCAAGCCCTTGGGATAGTTGGCACG
>JANOLP010000258.1:0-9015 GCA_031419835.1 Pseudomonadota bacterium
GGAGCCTGTCGGACTTAAAGGAAATCGGCTGCAAAAGCCGCTGAGCGGTCCATATTTCGCCGCTTTCTTGGGCAATAGAACCACTATTGCCCGGCGAAATCGTCAAAATCTGTCCTCGCTCACCCGCTTTTTCGCGGCGATTCTTTAAGTCCGACAGGCTCCTAGTTCTTTTGGCCTAGCCCAACTGCCGTATTGCTAGGGGGCAGTTCGCCAGTCCATAATGCGTCCTGACGTACCGGCTATCACGCTGCTAGCCGGATAAAAACGAATCTTGAGGGCAAGATTTAGTGATGAGCACATTAAAGGCTGGGGCGAAGGGTGATTCCGTTCGGGAATTGCAAGCCCACTTAAAAATACTCTGCCATTTCGCTGGGAAACCGAACGGTGAATTTGACGACGCCACGGGCGCAGCGCTCAAGGCATTGCAAAGCGAACTCAAACTCGTTGCAACCGGCCAACTCGACCAAGCTAGCGCGCTCGAACTCGACACGCAATTGAGCCTGCAACGCGGCGCATTGCGTTGCCTCGGATTTTTCGGCGGCGGCGAAGTGTCCGATTCGAGTTCATTTCAGAAAGCCCTGATCGCGTTTCAGGTCGACCAAAATTTGCCGCAAAGCGGCTGCCTGGACCAAGCAACCCGCGCCGCGCTCCGCGACGACATGACCAAGTTGCAAAGCAAACTTTACTTTCTTGGTGACTACAAGGGCTTTGTCGACGGCGCTTACAACACGTTTATCGTTCCTGCGATCGTCGCGTTTCAGAAGCGCTCCGGGTTAGCGACCACCGGCATCCGCGACGCCGCGACGCGTCTCCCGTTGATTCACAGTGCAGTCATCGCGCCTGACAATGGCGCAACGGCAACACGCAGCAAGCGCGAAAAAGTTGCTGCGTTACAGCGCAAACTATATTGCTGCGGTCATTACGATGGGCCGCAGCATGGCCACTATGACGTGGCCACGGTCGCCGCCGTCAGCGCATTTCAGAAACATCACAAACTGCCGCGCACTGATGGCGTATGCGACGACTTCACCTGGTGGCAACTCAATCAAGACGCCGGCACCATTTTTGCGGAAGCGTTTCAATGGGAACTCGATGCGCTGGATGAAGAAGGCAGTGGCATCATTCCCGACAAAGCCGATCCGCGCCCCGCGGCCGATAGCGACATCGCGCAACGCGCGCATCGTAATCAATTGTGCGGCCTGTCATTTTCCGGCGGCGGCATTCGCAGCGCCACATTCAATCTTGGCATTTCCCAAGCATTAGCGGAACAACGCTTGCTGCGCGAGTTCCATTACCTATCGACCGTGTCCGGTGGCGGATACATCGGCAGTTGGCTCTCGAAATGGATCCACGAAGAACACGGTGAAGTCGAAAAAGTCGAAGAGCAATTAGCCATTTCCACACGGAAAACCGCCAATAGAACCGAACCCGATCAGATCAAATTTCTGCGCCAATATAGCAACTATCTGACGCCGCAAGTCGGCGTTCTCGGCGCCGATACTTGGGCGGTCATTGCAACCTATCTACGCAACGTCTTGCTGAATATGGCGATCTTGGCGGCGGTGTTAAGCGCGGTATTGCTGTTTCCACGTTTGTTGTTATGGCTCGTGAATGAATATAGCTCGGCGGTGAAATTCGGTGAATTATTCACGCCCGGATTCGCCCGTTGGTTCGGCGCAATTGCTCTCTGCACATTTTTGGTCGCGGTATTTTTTATTTCGCTGCATATTTCGCTGATCCCACACCCACGCAACAAACAGCGATGGTTGTACTGCCAAGAACAAGAATGCGTGCTGACGCGAGTCGTCGCGCCGTTAATGATGTCGGGCTTTTTCGGCAGCGTCTGGTTGTGGTACGAATATGAGGGTATCCAAAATATTTTAGTCGACTGGCATTACTGGTTCGCAGCGACGGTGGTCTACCTCGCGGTATGGGCGGCGGCGTGGCTTCTTGGCCAGCGCATCAATATCGCCAACAGTCTTTGCGGCAGATCAAATGCCGGATTTTGGACGCAGATCGCGCCGCATTTGGGCTTTAGTATCGCGGCACTGATCATTGGCCATTTACTCATCGCCTTCGTTATCAGTCAATTGGCTGAGCCGGTGCGAAGCCGCGATCCGCTAAACCATCCGGTAAATTTAGTTACGTTTGGCATGCCGGTGGCGCTCGCTATTTTCGGTATCGCGATGGTGCTGTTGGTCGGCTTACTCGGACGCGCCTATGACGACCGCAGCCGCGAGTGGTGGAGCCGCATGGGCGGCTGGACGATTATTTTTACCAGCGGTTGGGTAGTATTGTTCACCATCAGTCTTTACGGTCCACCCTTCATCACTTGGCTCACGCGGGAAGTCGGCGCCTGGGCCAGCTCGACCCTGACCATCGGTTGGCTCGTGCCAAGTCTGGCGGGTGTGATCTACGGCAAAAGCGAGCGCTCGGATGCAGCGCCGGCGAGTCGAATGAATGATCGAATCCTTGCGGTTGCACCACCGATCTTCGTCGTCGGCATGCTGCTATTTGTTGCTTGCATCATCCAAGCACTGATCACTCAACCGATCTTTCCCGATTCGATAAAAGTGACACTGGGTAATTATTTTCACACGGGGTTTTACGCCTCGGAACTGACCTCGATTAAGCTGCTGCTCGCAAGCATTGTCGGATGTGGGATTGTCGCAATCGTGTTGGCCTGGCGTGTGGATATCAATAAATTCTCCATGTACATGATGTATCGCAATCGCTTAGTCCGCTGTTATTTGGGCGCATCGAACGAAAGCCGTCAGCCCCATCCGTTTACCGGTTTTGATATCCGCGACGACCCCCATCTTTCGGCATTGCTTTGGAAACTCGAGCCGGAAAATAGAATTAACGTGCACCACCTGCAACGACCGTTTCACCTCATCAACACCGCGCTTAATCTGGTAAAAGGCAAAGAACTCGCCTGGCAGCAACGCAAAGCTGCCTCCTTTTTCTTTTCGCCGGGCTTTTGCGGTTTCGAAACGCCGGAACGCTCCGGGCATTTAAATCCTACCGGCGCGAACGATCTGGCTCGCGGTTGCTTTCGCGCAACGCGGGAATATGGCGCAGGAAAGCGCGATATCGTCGGCGGCAATGTTTCCGTCGGTGGAATGCGCGACAAGATCGAGCACTTTCGCGATGAAGATGACGGCGTGAAGCTGGGCCAAGCCATGGCGATTTCCGGCGCGGCGGCGAGCCCCAACATGGGCTATCACAGCAATCCCGCCCTATCGTTTTTGATGACCGCTTTTAACGTGAGACTTGGTCGCTGGAATTCGAATCCGCGCCAGAGCGATTGGAGAAGATCCAGTCCCAGATTTGGATTGGGCTGGCTGATCAAGGAATTATTGGGCTCGACCAACGCCGATTCGCATTACGTTTATTTATCCGACGGCGGCCATTTTGAAAATCTCGGCGTCTACGAACTCGTGCGGCGGCGCTGCGCGCTGATCGTTGCGATCGACGCGGGGGCCGACGCGAAATCATCGTTCAACGACCTTGGCGGCGCGATTCGCAAGTGCTTTACCGATTTTGGCATCGAGATCGATTTGCAGGTGAAAGATCTTGAAATCGATCCCGCGACAAAACTAGCAAAATCCCACTGGGCGATCGGCGAAATCAAATATGGCTTAGTCGACGGCAACTGCGAATCAGGCATTTTGCTTTATGTGAAACCGACTCTTACCGGCAATGAGCCGGCGGATTTGTTGAACTACCGCAATACCGATCGCAATTTTCCCCATCAAAGTACCGCCGATCAATTTTTCGACGAGACGCAGTTCGAAAGCTATCGCAAACTCGGCTATCACGTCGGCAGCTCAATTCTCGCGGAGATCTGCCGTGATTTGGAACGAAAAATGGTCGGCAACGGCAATCGCCGCTCGGCACTGATTAAATTGTTACGGCACAAACTCAAGCAATCGCACAATCAGGAACAGGTAAGCGAAGAACAAATGCTGATCCACGAGTTGAAAGGAAAACTCTCCAGCGCACGACAATCGCCGGCGGCGGGGAAATTAAGCGGAGGGAACTGGAGTATTTAGCGCGGGTTTAGGTGCAGATGAACGGCATCGCACGATACCCGATTTAACTGTCATTCCCGCGCAGGCGGGAATCCATTTGGCCGTTGATTTGTTACCGCACTATGGATTCCCGCCTGCGCGGGAATGACGTTACTTTCTCTTAAAGTCAGCGGCACTCAATGCAGCATTCACTGCCCGGAGAGCCAATACCAGAGCGGCTTCCAGGCCAGTGCCCGCCTTATTGAGGCGCGTGCACGTGAGGGACTATGCAGTGATTCAAGTTGATTAGGCGTGGTCCGCGAAGAAATTCCCTTCCCCTTCAAGGGGAAGGCTGGGATGGGGATGGGTCCTATATCCGCGCCGAAACAACCCATCACCACCTTAATCCTCCCCTTGAAGGGGAGGAAAGTTTCCTCAATTCCGAAGCGGTACGCTAAATTCCGCACCACTTCGCCATGATCTCTTCGTACATCGACACCGATGCTTCGACTTTATTGACGAAGCAATATTCATCGGTCTGATGCGCCATCTGCGCTTCGCCGGGGCCGAGAATAATCGTTGGCGGCCCACCGTAGGCTTTTCGCAACGCCGCGGCATCGGTGAAATAAGTTGCGGTTCTGGCTTGCGGACGTTCGTTCAAATATTTACCGGCAATCTCGAATACGTTTTGCACCCACGCGTGGGACGGTTCTGTCCAGACGCTCGGCACGTCGATCACTGTCGTTAGCTCGACATCGTGGCCCAGCGTTTGCTGCAAATGCCGATGCAATTCCTGATGATCTTGATTGGGAATGGTACGAATATCGATGCTGGTGATGACTTCGTCGGGCACGGAATTCGGATTCAGGCCGCCGTGGATCGTGCCGACATTCAGCGTCGGCTTGCCCATCATGAAATGCGATGGCGCGGTAAATTCGTACTTCTCCAATTTCGCGATAGCTTTTGCCGCTTTGTAAATCGCGTTGTCACCAAGTTCCGGCATGGAGCCATGGGCGGTGATGCCGCGCGTTTTTGCATTGAGCCAGTAAGCGCCCTTGTGGCCGACAAGCGGATAATTGCCGGTCGGCTCGCCGACGATGATCGCGCCTGCCGTGCCCAAAATACCGAACTGCCGATGCAAGCTTTCCAAATGGTCCGCGCCTTGGCAGCCGCGTTCTTCGCCTGCAGTGATAATGAACACGACGCCGCAAGAATGTTTCAGTTTATCGGCCAAATGGATTGCTGCCGCGACAAATGCCGCGACGCCGCTTTTCATATCGCTCGAGCCGCGCCCGAATAATTTTCCAGCATCGAGCTCGCCAGCGAACGGATCTTTTTTCCACGGCGCGTTACCGAGCGGCACAATGTCGATGTGGCCGGTGAAGCAGATCGGCGCTTTGCCATTGCTAGTGCCAATGCGTGCGACCAGGCTCGTGCGCTTTTCCGCAAACTCGTGATACGCGCAGGTGAAGCCGTGTTTTTCCAGCAAATTGCCAATGTGTTCCGCGCAAACACGTTCATCGCCGGGTGGATTGATCGTGTTAAAGCGCAACAATTCGCGGGTCAATTCGAACGCGTTTATCATGGTGATGGTCTTTATTCCTCCCGAATGCCGCTATTGTAGGCTCAATTGCTTTCGCGAAAATAGCTTTTCGAGAGTCGCCCGTAGAGCCGCGCTCCGCTTGCCTTGCAGCAACGCGTGCCGTAAGAGGCGCACCCCTGTTGCCTCCTGGCTAGGCATAAAAAAAGGCAGCCGAAGCTGCCTTTTTTTCGCATTGTTTTGGCGCACTAAACCGTGAAACTTTCACCGCAACCGCAGGAATCTTTCACATTGGGATTATTAAACTTAAACGTCGCATTTAAGCCCTCGCGGCGATAGTCTACTTCCGTGCCTTCCAAAAACGGCATGCTTTCGGGATCGACCAACACGGCGACGCCGTTACTGTCGAAACGCAAATCGTCGTTCGCCTGCTCGTCGGCGTATTCGATTTTGTAGGCCCAGCCGGAACATCCCGACTTGCGGATGCCCAAGCGCAAACCAACACCTTTACCGCGCTTAACGAGGGCGGATTGAATGTGCTGCGCGGCGCTGCTGGTTAATGTGATCATTTGCTGTGTCATTGTAAACCTGTATATGGCGGTAAATCGCCGAATTTCAATACTATCTCTTTGGACTGTCAACACTTTCCACTGGTTCATTTAAGCGCCCGGCGATATCGCCGGTATTTTGCGCGGTCCCTGTGTGTTGCGCACCCAATTTTTCTTCCAAATCGGCGATTTGGTTGAGCACATTATCGATACGGCTATCGATTTCGGCATAACCTTCGCTGACCACCGTCGGCTCGATTTTTTGCTGTTGAACCGGTTCCGACACGGGCTTGGCTTTTTGCGGCTGCGGGAATTGCCTTGGCGGCTCGATCTCAAGTTCAGGTTCGTTGTAGATCGGCTCGGCCACATCCGATGTCAGCAACGGCTCGATGCGCTCGTCGTCGTTGCTGATACCATACGGAACGAATTCACGCTTCTCGCCTGGATAGTGTACAGAATCGTCGGCTTTGTTGACGATGCGCGCCGGAATGCCCACCACCGTCGCGCCCGCTGGGACCGCCTTCAATACCACCGCGTTGGAACCGACCTTCGCACCGTCGCCCACGGTAAATGGCCCTAAGACCTTGGCTCCGGCCGCCACGATCACCGATCGCCCCAGGGTTGGGTGACGCTTACCTTTGTTCAGCGTCGTGCCGCCCAAGGTCACGCCTTGATAAATCGTGCAATCGTCGCCAACTTCCGCCGTCTCGCCAATCACCACGCCCATGCCGTGATCGATAAAAACACGTCGGCCCATGATCGCGCCGGGGTGAATTTCGATGCCGGTGAGAAAACGTGCGAACTGAGAAACCCAGCGGCCGGTCCATTTGAAGTTGGCCAGCCACAGGCCATGAGCGAAACGATGCAACGCGAGCGCATGCACGCCTGGATAAAGCGTCAAAACTTCGAACGTTGAACGTGCAGCAGGATCGCGCTCCAACACCATCGCGATATCTTCCCGTAATCGTCTAAACATCCTTGATTTCCTTGTAGTATTTTTTCAAGTATGGGATAGCTTCGGGATTAATTCAACCTATTCTAAGGCTTTTTGCGCACTGCGTGCAGAATGCCGCGCAAGATGTTGACTTCTTCTTTTTCCAAGCGCGCTCGGGCGAAAAGCCGTCTAAGACGCCGCATCAGGCGCTTCGGTTGAGCGGGGTCGAGAAACTCCGTTTCGTACATGACGTCCTCGAGGTGGCCGTAGAAGCCTTCCACCATCTCGAAGTCGGCTAATGGAAAGGACTTATTCTGCGCGGGTGTCGCGGAAAAAGCCGCCTGGCGCAACTCGTAGGCCGTGACTTGAACTGCCGCAGCAAGATTCAGCGAGGAAAAAGTTTCATCTGCGGCGATGTTCGCAAGCAAATGACAGCGATCTAACTCCGCGTTACTCAGGCCAGACATTTCTGTGCCGAATAACACTGCGACCTTGCCATTTTGTGTCTCAGCGATGATAAGAGACGCCGCTTCGCGAACAGAAACCATCTCGTGGGACAAATCGCGCTTTCGCGCAGTGAGGCCGACAATAAAGGTTGTCCCAGCCAATGCCTCCGCCAACGTGGAACACACTTTCGCATTTGCTAGTGCGTCGTCCGCGCCGGCCGCCATCGCGGTGGCTTCCGGACCGGGAAAACGATTCGGGTTAATCAGATAAAGCTCGCGCAAACCCATCGTCCGCATCGCCCGCGCCGACGCGCCGACGTTGCCGGGATGGCTAGTGTGCGACAGCACGACACGGATATTCGCGAGCGGAGAAGTGTCGTTCATATTAAAATGCGCGCTGCGTTATTCGATCTTTAATCATTGTCCGGCTTAGAAAACACTACCATGTCCATGCACCCCATGATGAACACGGCCATCAAGGCCGCGCGCCGCGCAGGCAGCATCATCAACCGCGCCTCGCTTGACGTCGGCGCGCTCACCATCACTAAAAAACGCCATAACGATTTCGTCTCGGAAGTGGACAAGGCCGCGGAGCAAGCCATCGTCGACATTTTGATGGAAGCCTATCCGCATCACGGAATTTTAGCAGAGGAAGGCGGCGCGGCCGGCAAAACCGATTCGGAATATCAATGGATCATCGATCCGCTCGACGGCACGACGAATTTTTTACACGGCGTGCCGCAATATTGCGTCTCCATCGGCCTAGTGCAAAAAGGCGTGATCACTCAAGCCGTGGTGTACGACACCAACCGCAATGATCTTTACACCGCCACCCGCGGCCGCGGCGCCTATTGCAACGACAAACGTTTACGCGTCAGCAAAACATTGCATCTCAAAGACGCGCTAATCAGCACCGGCTTTCCGTTTCGCGATTTGCAGAACATGGATTCGTATCTCGCGATGTTCCGCTCAGTCACTGAAAAATCCGCCGGCATCCGCCGCCCCGGCGCGGCGGCGTTGGATTTAGCCTGGGTCGCGAGCGGGCGATTCGACGGCTTCTGGGAAATGGGCCTCGCGCCGTGGGATCTGGCGGCGGGCGCGTTGCTGATTACCGAGTCGGGCGGCCTGGTCGCCGATCTCGATGGCTCGGAAAATTATATGGAGAGCGGAAATTTGGTTTGTGGATCGCCGAAGGTGTTTGCGCAGTTGCTGCAGGCGGTGAGTGTGCATGCACCGAAGGCTAAGGCGAAAAAATAGCGAACCAAAATTACCCACATGGTCATTGCGAGCAGCCTGTATCGGCAGCGCCGATACCGCTCACGGACCATGAACCGTCGGCGCTCTTGTTGCCCCATCCCTATGTCATCCTGAGCAACGCGAAGGATCTGCTTTTACGGCACGACAAAAGCAGATCCTTCACTGCGTTCAGGATGACATGTTAAAGGTGACAATCCCGGTAGGGTTCATGGAAAGGAGCGCATTTCGCGACGAAGCAATCTCGCCTTTTATTTGACACTTATTCAAAAACGAGATC
>JANOLP010000259.1:0-11846 GCA_031419835.1 Pseudomonadota bacterium
CACGGTAGACGTAGACCGTGGATCGGACGTGCCTACAAAGTAACTAAGATTGTCTTTCTCGCTCCAAAACCTCGCGCCACCAAGAAAAATTCGATATTTTTTTGGGTCTTGCTTCACAACCTTCGCCATGATATCAACCGCCTCGGCACGATTATCGCGCAGAAACTTCTCGACGTCGTACCAGGCACGCACCAACCCTAGGTACTCTGCACGCTTCGCGGTGAGGGATTTTTCAGTGGCGACGAGCACATCTGACAGCATGCCGGGAACATCCTTAGAGCTAAACAGTGGGCGACCCTTACCCGATGTCTGAATATCGTTAACTAGTGGATTCCATACGGCGGCCGCATCGACCTTTCCTTCCATCAGCGCTTTGGCGGCATCACCTGCGGGCATGTACATGATCTGTACGTCCTTATCGGATAGTCCAGCCTTCCCCAATGCCGTTTCGACCAGAAATTGCATGATAGCCAATTCTTCAAGTGCGATTTTCTTGCCCTTCAGGTCGGCCAGTTTTTGAATTTTTGGGCTCACCATTAACGCGTCCGCACCCGCCGAATGATCGAGCACCATGATGGCCTTCAGCGGAACTTTCTGAGCGATATGAACGATTGTATCGGGCCAAGGTTGCGCGTTAGCGTCAAGCTTACCAGCCGCAAACTTATCCAACGAATCAACGACACCATCACACCAAACGAGCTTGACATCCGCGCCGTGTTTTTTGAAGAAGCCTTTCTCTTGCGCAACGTACCACGCCACGTATCCGACCCAATCATTTACCCCGAGCGTAATCTCCGCTCGCGCTGGCATTACCATGAGCATGGGCACAATAACGAGGGCGCCAATCCAGCGTTGGGCTAAACGCAAAGTCTCAATGAATTTTTTCATATATATTTCCTTTCTGGTATTAAATTAAGATCGCAATAAATATCGACCGCAAAAAGATACGGAAGAGATGTTGTTCGGTAAAAACGCGCGGATGATGGGCTAGAACGATCGCCATTCGCTCGAAGGTTCTGTGACACCTGGTAGTAAAGGTTTACGTTCTGGGATGTTATTTTTGAGGGCTGTTGATGGACCGTAATTCGTCATACGTTGCTGAACCTTAACTTCGGGCACGGTGGGTCCATTCGATGATGATTCCGGTATCCGAAAGAAATCGACTCCATCAGTGAGCTGCCCTAATTCTGATTTCATCGACTCGGTCGCCGATGCCAGCGCGCCCACCAGCGCCCCATTTTGTTGGGTTGCGTCGTCCATTTGTTCGATGGCCCGTTTGATTTGGCCGATGCCGTCACTTTGTTCTGCGGAGGCCTGTGCAATGTCGTGAACAATTCGATTGACTTCGCGATTGATAGAAAGGATCTCGTCCATCGTTTTGCCGGCACCGTCTACAACCTTGGCGCCCGCTTCGATCCGCGCTACGGAGTCGGCAATCAACCCTTTGATTTCCTTCGCAGCGGTCGTGCTTCGTTGGGCCAACGCGCGTACCTCGCTAGCCACTACCGCGAAACCGCGTCCTTGTTCGCCGGCTCGCGCCGCTTCCACCGCGGCATTGAGAGCAAGAATATTAGTCTGAAAAGCAATGCCATCCATCGTTGTGATGATATCTACGATGCGTTTGGAACTCTGATCGATCGCATTCATGTTGCTGACGACTTCGTTGAACGCAGCGCCGCCTCGTCCGGCCGTTTCCGAGGCACTGCTCGCTAATTTGGCAGCCTGGCTGGCGTGTTCCGCATTTTGGTGGACGGTTGCGTTGAGTTGTTCCATGCTAGCGGCGGTTTGCTCAAGGCTGGAAGCCGTCGATTCGGTACGTGAACTCAACTCAACGGCACCACCATTAACTTTTTCGGCCACTGCGCTGAGCTTGCGCGATGCTAAGCGTACGTCGGTGACGACACGCACTAAATTACCGTTCATTTTTTGCATCGCGCGCAACACATCACCCGTTTCGCTTTTTCCCACTACCGACATTGACTGGCGCAAATCGCCTTGGGCGACCTCACCAGCGAATTCAACGGCCCGCAATAAAGGTTGGGTAACGGCTCTCGTAACAAGCCATGCCACGATCACGCCGGCGACTAGGCTAATGATACTTAGGGCGACGATGATGGTGGTGGCAATTTTTCGGGCAGACGATGCCGCGACGTAGCTTTCTTGCGTACCTGTATCGCGCAGTGCGGCCAACTTATTCATCAGGGCAGTAGTCGTCGCTCCAGACTTATTTAGTATGAGATCCGTGGCCTCTGTAATGCGAGAATCGACGGCGAGTCGGACTATTTCTGCGTTAAGTCGACTAACCCCGTCGCGAGCTAACGCGACCTCGCCTAGTGCGTTGCGTTCGACCGCAGTCAGTATCAACCCATTTAACGATTTCCACGCCGCATCGTATTCGGCATTAGCTTTTTCCAATTTTTGCTTTTCCGTCGCCAAGAGATTCTCGTCCTGCAGCAATGGGAGTGTTCTGATGCTTTCCGATGCGGTCACTACACTCAAGACCAACTTATGCAGTTCCTTTGTCTTTAAGTTGTCCTCGTTGACAATCCCATCGAGACGCTTTTGGACAGCGTTCATTTGGAAAATGGCTATCGATGCACTTAAAATGAACAATAAAATTCCCGCGCCAAAACAGGCCGCGAGCAGGTAACCAATTTTAAAGTTTGCAGCCCTCATTTTGAGTGGTCCATTAAGTTATTCGGCCGTGTATATACGGACGGAAATTTCTCGAGATAGAACTCGTATCAAGCGTAAGCATACCATAATTTAAAATTCTTAATGGTTAATTTTCATATGTTTATCGCATTCTATTAAATTAATTATTAAGACTGTTATGACCTTGATTTTATGGCCTTCCCAAGAAACTTTCGGATGAAGGCCTCGCGCCCTCATGCCGTTGAAACTGATTGACAATCTGGGCAACCCCCGATACTTTGGTCGGTCGCAAATCCAATATCACAATTTTTGGCCGCCGCCGCTATTTACTAAGGTACAACCCGTGAAACTGAAAACTAGTTCAGCCGTTCAATATGGACTTGAAGAAGTATGGTTACCAGTTTCCGAGAACATACTTGCGTGGGAAGAAGATTTTCACCAACTGATGTTGGATGACGAAATTCGAATGTCTGCCTACAAAAATGCCATTCAGGAAGCGGTCAAGCCAGGCATGATCGTGCTCGACTTGGGTATTGGGACGAGCGCATTGGGCCTATGGGCGTTACAGGCGGGCGCGGCCTACCTGTATGCAATAGACGTCAACGAATCGGTCATACCTAAAGCAATTGCGTCATTCGAAGCGGGTGGATTTTCGGGCAAATTTCATGTATTTCACGGTTTGTCCTATGACATCACGCTGCCGCGCGAGGTCGATTTAATCATCTCAGAAATCATTGGCAATTTGGGTGATAACGAAGATTTCATGCCAATCCTGAGCGACGCGCGAAAGCGATTCCTCAGTTCAAGCGGGCAGATGTTACCGCGTAATGTCCGCAGTCAATTGGTTCCGGTCAGCGCCTCAAAAGCACACCAGCAAGTGGCGACGAAAAAATGTCGCGCGTTGAACGCAAACTATAGTTTGCCGGAGCTCATGCAGCGCCTTGAGGTCAAAAACCCCTTCAATTTATACTATGATGTGATCGTCCCGCGCAGCGCCTACCTCAGCGAACCGAAAGTCGCAAAGGAATGTCGTTTTGATGGCAACGATCAGGCGACTTACACCGCGGAATTGTCGTACATCGTCGCAGGCGAAGGCCTGTTCACGGGTTTTAAAGGTAGCTTTGTTGCATATCTTTCTGCATCGGTGGTGTTGGACATCTCGGGCGACGACATTGCCGGGCGCACGACCTCCGATAGTTGGAAACACTGTTATTTACCGATACAAGATCCCATCAGCGTCCAGCGCGGTGACGAAATTCATTTGCGTTTTGCCCGATCCTATCCGACCCATAGAGAGTCTCCGTTTCGTCAGTGTTATCGATGGAGCGGCGAGATTAGACGACGGGGAAAAGTCACCGCCACATTTGACCAGAGCACTGGGAATACCGGCTAGCCGTCATCAAAAACAATTCGCCCGACCTGCTATTGGACTGTGTCGAATGGAATCACGCCGATACGCCTTAAGGCGAACCATGTGATGGGTGATGTCATGATCTGTATTTCCGTGTGACGTCGAACAATTTCGACATTGGCCCGCTTGAGACGAGCGGCTGGAACTACATGCGCGCAACGACCAGTTGTCCGTTGCGTTGTTCCAGCCAATTCCGTAGGCGCACGGCATCATTCACCCGGCCGCCTTTACCCCACGAATCAAGAATCACCATCACAGTTGAGCGTCCCGAGACCGTTGCCCTCAAGACTAAACACTGTCCCGAAGCGGAGATGAATCCAGTTTTCGATAACTCGATATTCCAGTCAGCGCTTCGAGTCAATCGGTTTGTGTTGTGGAATAGCGTAGTTCGGGGGCCACGGAGTGACACTGCGTATTCGGGCGTCGTTGAGTAGGCGCGAATTACTTCGAATGCAGACGCATATTGTACTAGGGCGGCAAGGTCTCGCGCGGTAGATCGATTGCCAGTATCAAGGCCGGTGGGATCAGAAAACTGTGTCGAAAATAAGCCCAGTGCCAAAGCAATTTCGTTCATGCGCTTGACAAAACTGCTAAGTCCGCCGGGAAAGGAGCGGGCGAGGACGGCGGCGGCTCTATTTTCCGATGCCATCAGCATTAACCGTAACAGTTCGCCACGGCTGAGCCTTCCGCCGACTCTTAAGCGGGAATGTGTCGGGCGCGCGACTTCGGCGTCAGCTGGGGTAACGGATAAAATCTGCTGCAATGACTGTGACGCGTCTAGAATCACGATTGCCGTCATCAACTTCGTAATCGAAGCGATCGATCTCGACGAGTCCGCATTTTTTTCAAACAAGACCTGGCCGGATACTGGATCAACAACAAATACTGATGATGCAAGCAGAGAAGGAACCGAGCTTAGGGCGGTCGAATTCGGTGCGATTTGTTCAATGGCGACATCGGGGCCCTCTCCGACGTAAGGATATGAAATTGTTATATTTTCACGATAAGCCTCTTGCGATTCGGCGCTGGATGCGTGGCCGATTGCGATACATAAAATGGCGAATAAAGATTGCAGGAGCTTCATCGAAATACCCTCGAAAGACGCGAATACAAAACAACGAGGGTACTTAAGCAATAAATGTACCGTCTTTGCCACAGATCAATTTGCGCAATATGTCCGCGAACTGATTCTGGGAGAAATTGTATTTAATTAATATAATCAATTAGATGAAATTTACAGGCCGCGAGTTAGTTCGTGCCGATAACAGGTAAATTTCCGCGCAACTTACGAAAAATTGCTAAGGATTGACGTATGGCGTCAGTCCCAGTTTGCAACATAAGAATTGCTTGTACAACTAATGACTAAAGCGCGCGACAAATCGACGATCGATTTTGTCTTTCCAGCGCCAGACCCATTTGCCTGCGAAGCCGATTTCGCCCCACGATGCGACCGCGTACGGATCGCCGCTGCTGATAAGCGCGAGGGCGCGGGTTTGTGGCGTGTAAGATTCCAACGGGTTACCTTGCAAACCGCGGCGTAAATTTCGCGCCAGCGGCGGGCCTTGACGGACCGCATAGACGCCGGATTTCGGCCGCGGGTGAGCCGCGTAAGTTGCGCAATCGCCAGCAGCGAAAACATCCGCATGCGACATCGATCGCATCGATTCGTTAATCTGAATGAAGCCACGCGCATCGGTGGCGAGTCCCGCTGCGCCCGGCCATTTGGCGGGTTCGGCGCCGGTAACCCAAATGATGAAATCGTAGGCGGCTTTATCGCCGTGCTGAAAAATGAGTTGCTGATTTTCCAACGCGACAACGCGGCTGTTGGCACGAACGCCGATACGGCGCTGCGCAAGAATGCGCTGAAATTTTCGGCGCACATAGTTATTGTGCGTCATCAAAATATTCGGCGTGTCGCAAACGATTTCAAACGTGGGCTCGTGATCCGTGGCTGCGCGCAGCGCATGTTGCATCGCCAGCGCGAGTTCGACGCTGCCCGCGCCGCCGCCGACCAGCGCAACGCGAATGGGCTTCTCGCCGTTCGCGATTGAGTCGCGCATCTTCTCCCAGCGCAACAGAAAATCTTCGATCGGCTTGATGGCCAGCGTGTTTTCTTTTGCGCCGGGCGTGTCGTTTAGCGGCGGCGTGGAGCCGGTATTGATCGAGAGCAGATCGTAGCTGAGCGATGTGCCGTCTTCCAATTGCAATTGCCGCTGCGCGAGGTCAGCACTTATTACGCTGGTCTGGCGAAATTGAACCTTGCATCGTTGGGCCAGCGTTTCCAGATGGATGTGACATTCGTCGAATGTATATAACCCGGCGACCAGGCCGGGCAACATACCGGAGTAGGGCGCATGCATGGTGCGATTGACGAGCAAGATTTCAACATCGGGCAGCGGCATTTGCGCGAAGGCTTCGAGCACAAACAAATGGCTGTGGCCGCCACCGGCGAGTACCAATCGTTTCATGGCGAGCTATTCGGACTTGCGCAATCGAATGTCGCCGTAAAACGCCGTGGCCGATTCGCCGGTATTGTCGGTGTCGGTCATGATGGCGATGCCGGAGACTTTCGGCGGTTCTTCGCCGAAGGCTTGCTTGTAGTCTTCATAGACGTTACGGCGATAGCTTTGCCATTCGTTTAATTTTGTCGTGCCGCTTTCCACCACGATCATGCGCAGACGGTCGGTATAGGCATTCGGCACGACGGTGCCGACCGCTAGTTTTGTTTCCCAAATATAGTTGATGCCGGCGTGGGGCGGATAGCTGCCGTAAAGCGATTTTGCGAGTCCATATTTGGTGCGTTGCCATGCAGAAACGCGGGCCGGATCATATTTGAACGTAAGGTAAATACGCGCCGGATAGTCATCGCCCGCTTTGCTTTTTGGATTACCTTTCGCAATCACGTTCGCCACTTTCCAGCGCCATTCCAAAATCGGAAAATCTTTGAGGTCCAGATCAAGCGGCTTGGTTAAGCCCGAAGCGGAGGCCTTTGCGCTGGCTTTGACAATAGTGGTATCGCCGTCTTTGATGAGTTCGTAGTTCGTGTGCTTGTCGATTTTTTTGAAGGTTTGCGGCTGCCAGCCGTCGGGCAGCGCGCCACCGGGTGGGGATTTTGAGAAGGGAGCGATTTCTAGAATTGTTTCGCTGCCATGGGAACGCACGGCGACGATTAAAAAAACCAAACCGGTTAAAATCTTCATTATCGAGCGGCAGCTCGTTGATCGATTCGAAGCGGTTCCCTCGCCCTGCGCCCCGAGGGGCGATCGGATTGGACTCGCTCTCCCGCTAGCGGAAGAGGGTCGGGGTGAGGGCGCGTCGGTCATTGAATCAAACAAAGACGGATAGAAAAATGAATTCTCGCGTTCGCGGGAACGACAAGTGGGTGTGCCGTTCGACTACACAAAGAAATAATCTCGGTATTCACGCAAACACAAACGGTAATTGACTGCGCACTTGATGAAAGCGCTGATGCAAATCTTGGCTAGTCTTTGCGCCGAGATTGAGCACGGCATAGCGATAACTGCCGAGCCATTTGTATTCCCGCGCGAGGCTGCTGCCTTTCTTAATGTAAACCAAAATGCGCGCATCGGGATATTGTTTGCGAATCTCGTTGACATGCGCCTCGTCCGGCCCGGTCTTCAGTTCGCTGCCCGGAAAGGCGCGCAGCACAAAGCTCGCAGCGTGGTTATACATGCCTTGGCGATAAGCTTGGCGCGGTGTTTTGCCTCGCGTAAGGTCGAGCAAAATATCGTAGGGATTATAGCCGTCGACCTTTTCGTACAAATCGGCAAACTGATAGGCCATGCGCGGATTCATTTCGATCAGCTTGAGATCATCCGTTGCCGCGTTATAGAAAAATTCGACGTTAAATAAACTTTGATTGAGGCCAAACGCTTTGACGACTCGCGTCACGACATCGCCCATGCGATCTTGCACGCTTTGCGGCAGCGACGAGGGATACTCGAAACGCTGAAACGCATTGGTACCGGGATACATCACCGCATCAACCACGCCCATGATTTTGACGACGCCATCGTGGACGTAGCCGTCAACGGTGACCTGCACGCCTTCCAATACTTCTTCGCCCAAGATCTGGTGGGCATCCAATTTGAAGTCGGTGTATACGCGCCCCAAATCTTCCGCCGGCTGGATCAATTTTTTCAGTATCCAAGTTTCTAGCGGTTTGAACGTCAGATGGCTTTGAAGTTCGCTAAAGTTGTTTACCCTTTTTGCGAGGATCGAGTAGGTTGCTTTGACCGGTTTAACAAATAGCGGAAATTTTTGTTTGACGTCTTCTTCGCGGCTGACATACGGACTGAAAACGGTGTAAGCGGGCGTTGCTTCCGGCGCGACTTTCTCGGAATATTCGCGGGCGTAGTATTTGTGCTGCGCGATCAAAATGGCGGCAGGCGGCACGCCGGGTAGGCCGAGCCGCTCGGCGACGACCGATGCGATCAGCGTGCCGAATTGTTCCTCATTACTCAAGACGCCCGCAAGGTTTGCGTCGCGATATTTTTTTACCATCCGCGCGATAAAGCGCTCGGCGGAAAACACCATGAGCTTCGCGTTTTCCGGAAACTTATGAACGTCGAAACCTTCGTAGACAAAGCGGGTATTGCCGCGATAGCGGTCCGAGCCGAACTCAAGAAAATCCCATTCATTTGGGAACAGCACTAAAATCGTTTTTTCCATGGTTCTTTTTACTTTTCGCCTAGCTCGCCACCGGCGCAAGAGCAAAACCGTTAAGCAAGTATTTCAACTCAGCATCGCGCGCGAGCCGTTCTAAATCGTCGGGCCGATCCACGTCCCAAATCGGTGGGAGCTCGCGCCATGCCTGGCCCATAGCGTTTAGTATATTACGAGTTGATTTCATTACGTCAGAAGTGCCCCAGGGGATTCCGGTAAAAATGTCCGGTGTTGCACCGCTCTGACCAATTAAGCCATAGCCGCCGTCATTCGCCGGGCCGAAGACAATTGAGTTGGCTGTCGCTACTGCGGCAGCCGCATTGCGCAAATAAGCCGGGAAGATGCTGGGGCAATCGGTGCCGATTAGGATTGCGCGGCCCGCGTCATTCAATGCAGTTTGCATTTTCACACCAAGATCGCCGGCAACTTGAGGCCTGAGCCGAATATCGAAATCGCGGCTGCAATTGGCAAAAAAATCATGCTCTGTATCCGGCGCGCAGTGTAGCTCCACCGACCCAAGATCAGCCAGGGACGCGGTGTTCAGCGTATGTATAATCATCCGGCGCTGTAATTCCGCCGCTTCTTCGGGCGAAAGCGCCGGATACAAACGGGTTTTGACCTGGCCGGCGACCGGCGCTTTGGCGAAGACAACGACGCGGCAATCAGGGATTCTAGCCATTGGCCGACTGGAGATAATAGCGGCGTGCCAGATCCGCCGGATCGACGCCACGCCAGTAGGCATAGCGCAATCGCCACATCAGCCAGATGGTGCGCCACACGCCGTTCTTTTCCCAACGTCGGCTCGAGGTCGTGATCGCTGCGCGTAGGCAAAGTGGCGCGGCGATTTGTTTTAATTGCCGGCTGATCGCGATGTCTTCCATGAGCGGAATCACCGGAAAGCCGCCGATGGATGTAAACAATGTGCGCTCAACAAACAGACCTTGGTCGCCGGTGGAAATATGGGTTAAGCGCGAACGCGTATTCATGAACCATTCGACCACACGAAACATGAAACGATCGCCGGAGAGTTTGATATCAAAGCGGCCCCAGCGTCGTTCACCGTTTTTTAGGCCGGTCAAAATTAAGTTAGCGCTGTCGTCGGATAATCGGCAATCGGCGTGCAGAAAAAACAGGATGTCGCCGCGTGCGAGCGCCGCACCCGCGTTCATTTGCGCCGCGCGCCCGAGCGGGCTTTGGATTACTTGATCGGCAAGTGAAGCGACGCGTTGCGCCGTGCCATCGTTGCTGCCGCCGTCGGCCACGATAACTTCGTGGCCTTGGTGGCGCAGCACTTGAAGCGAAGACAAAAAACTTTCAATTCCATCGGCTTCGTTCAGAACGGGAATGACGATTGAAAGCCGCATGGAAGGTCTATTTCGGCGGTGTTCCGTTCAGGTTCCAACTGTAATCCAGAAACTTCACCTTATAGCCTTCGGTCGCCATCTCTTTTGCGACGTCGGGATCGCTGACATATTTCGCGACGAATTTTTGCGCGGAACCGGCACTCGCCTCGAAATCCTCGGCAAACCATTTGAAAATCTGCGATAGATAGGCGATCTTTTCTTTCTTGTCGTAACGGTTGCGCGTTGGATCGTTGATGAAACGGCGCGTATTGTCGTCAAGTTGTTCGTCAAGTTTTGCGGCGCTAAACGCATCGCCGCGAATTTTTGGGCAAGATGACGAGGCGCAGACGATGGCGAAATGAATGCGCGGCTCATCGAGTTTGCGCAAAATCTCGTGCTCAATATTGTGCAAATTATTTTCACCACCGGCGACTTTAAACTTAGTCGATTTGAAGAATATTTGACGCCCGATAAAATTCGACGGCGATTTGCCATTAATGATGCCCTTCATCGCCAGCGCGTTGTAGGCATTGATGTAGTAAACGAGCTTGTCGTTTTTCGCACTTGGCGCCGGCGTCGCGGCAAGCTGCTCGAGATAGGTCGCGAAGGACTTATCGGCCGCAACAGCGGGATAGTTGACCTGGCCATCCTTGGTGTGGGCTTTGAGCACGCTGTCGTAAAGACCATGATCGATTTCGGCGAACGCGGATCCGGCGATAAGAAACAACGCAGCAGCAAAAAATTTATGCAGAGAAATGTTCAAATCACGCTCCTAATTGAGTGACAAAGAATATAACGTCCCACGCAGTTCGGCGGCATACATCCGGCTGCGGACGGTGATTTTCATTGCGCTTTCGCCTTGTATTTTTTGTACAAAACCGGAATCAGCGCAAACACGCCGAGCAGCACGAATGCGCTGAGAATTCCCGGCGTGAGTAATTCTTTGGTCGAAGAAATGCGCCCCAAATTTTGACCGAGATTCGCAAACACGAAGGTGCCGGGCAAGATGCCGATTGCGGTCGCGGTCACGTAGGTTTTAAGCGGGACGTTGGTGAAGGCCGGCGCGAGGTTTACTAGCCAAAACGGAAACAGTGGGACGAGCCGCAGAAACAATAAATAGTTGAATGCGTCCTTGGTAAATCCTTCGTTGATTTTTTGCGCCAAGCCACCGATTTTTTTGCGCGCCATGTCGGCAAAAATATAGCGTGCGGCGAGGAACACCAAGGTCGCGCCAAGCGTAGCCGCGAGTACGATCAGGAGCGTACCTGCCCAACGGCCGAACACTAATCCCATCGACAGCGACAAAATCAATCCGCCGGGTAAGCTGAGCGCGGTTGAAATGGTGTAGATCAAAAACCCGATAATGAAAGCGGTGACGTAGTGCTGTTCGGTGTAGTGAATCAGCGCATCGCGATTGGCTTTGAGCGCTTCCAAGTTGAGATATTTTTGCCCGCCCAGCGCGAAGAAGAGAATAATGCCGCCGATAAATAACGCGAGGATTAGAAGCTTAATTAGGGTGGTGGAGTTTTTCATTGGTTAGGATTCGCTCGATTCATTTTTGGAACGCTATAACCATAGGCTTCAAAACTGTCATTCCCGCGCAGGCGGGAATCCATTTGGCAGTGGCAGTATTCGAGGCACTATGGATTCCCGTCTGCGCGGGAATGACAGTTTTGAAGCCTATGGTTATAGCGTTCCAAAATGAATCGAGCGAATCCTAACCAATGAAAAACTCCGCCACCCTAATTAAG
>JANOLP010000260.1:0-4096 GCA_031419835.1 Pseudomonadota bacterium
GCGTTCCCACATATTTCGCATTTTCAGATTCGCAATCGCGGCACGGTGTGCGGCTCCATCGCTCACGCCGACCCGAGCGCTGAGTTGCCGTTGTGCCTACTCGCCTTGGGTGGCGAAATTTCGCTTCGTTCGAAAAAGAGATCGCGACTCGTTCCGGCAAATGAATTTTTTCATGGAACGTTTCTCACCGCCAGGGAGCCGGATGAATTAATCGAGTCGGTTAGTTTTCCGATCGCAAAATCAAATCAACGATTCGCGTTCGACGAATTTTCCATGCGACATGGTGACTACGCAATCGTGGCCGTCGCTGCCGTCGCCGATGAAGAAGGTGTAACGTTTGCGGTCGGTGGACTAGAAGACCGGCCTGTGAGCCAATACTGGCGCGGCGTTTCGGGCAACGATATGGATGCAGTGTTACACGATTATTCGCAATCGCTCGATGCGCAAGACGATCAACATGCGTCGGCGATCTATCGCAAGCATCTGGTACGCGTCCTCGGAAAAAAAGCCATCGAACGAGTGTTGTCATGAAGCCGATACGATCGAATGAACGTGCAAGGATTTCTCTGCGCTTAAACGGCATCGAACGCACCGGTCACGCCGAACCGCGCATGCTGCTCTGCGATTTCCTGCGCCACGAACTCGGCGCGACCGGCACCCATGTCGGCTGCGAGCACGGTGTGTGCGGCGCCTGCACCGTGCGCGTTGACGGCGTCGCGGTGCGCTCTTGTTTAATGTTGGCGGTGCAAACGGACGGGCAACGCATCGACACCGTCGAAGGTCTCGCCGATCGCGATGGTTTGTTGAACGATTTGCAGCAATCGTTCAAGCGCCATCACGCGTTGCAATGCGGCTTCTGCACGGCGGGCATTTTGATGTCGTGCATGGATTATCTTGAACGCGTGCCGAATCCTTCCGAGCAGCAGGTTCGCGAGATGTTATCCGGCCATCTGTGCCGCTGCACCGGTTACACCAACATCGTCAATGCTGTGCTAGATACCGCCAAGAGCCGCGCCGGTGCTTGATCTTGGCACAACATTTATTTACTGTCATTCCCGCGTGCCCTTTGGGCACGGGAATCCATTTGGCCGACATTTGTTTCGTCGTCCCCGCGAAGGCGGGGACCCAGCGTCTTTGTTTTTGAACGACACTGGATTCCCGCCTTCGCGGGAATGACGGCGTGGCCTAGGGCTACAATTTGATGAGGAGTTGTTTTGAATACCCTGTCCCACCCTGCCCATGTTTTATTACAAAATCTCAACGGCTTCCGCGTCGAAATCGACGCCACCAAAGAACGCGCCGACATCATCCTCAATCGCCCACCGTTCAACATCATTCACATGCCGCAGCGCGATCAACTGCGTTTGGTGTTCGAGGCGTTAGACGCAGACCCAAGCGTACGCGTGATCGTATTGCGCGCCGTTGGCGAACACTTCTCCAGCGGCGGCGACATCAAAGGCTTTCTCGAAGCCTCACCCGAACATGTCTCCAAACTCGCATGGAACATCGCCGCTCCAGCGCGTTGCAGCAAGCCGGTAATCGCCGCCAATCGGGGTTATTGCTTCGGCGTTGGATTTGAAATATCCCTGGCGTGCGATTTTCGTATCGCGACGCAAACGACTCAATACGCTTTGCCGGAACAAAAGCTCGGGCAAATCCCCGGCTCAGGCGGCTCGGCGCGGCTGCAAAAGATGATCGGCATCGCACGCACTAAAGATGTGGTCATGCGTTCGCGCCGGATTTCGGGACAACAGGCTTACGATTGGGGTATCGCAACGGAATGCGTAAAGGACGGCGAGTTGGAAAAAGCTACCGACGCGCTGGTCGAAGAATTGCGCGGCTTCTCGCCGCTGGCGCAACGCGCGGCGAAAAAATTATTGAACGACTCGGAAGATGCGAGCTTAAGCGTCGCGATCGAATTGGAAGGCCAATGCTATAGCCGTTTGCGCACGTCGGACGATTTTCGCGAAGGCGTGGAAGCGTTTCACGGCAAGCGCAAAGCGCAGTTCAAGGGCAGTTAAGCGCGATGGTGGGCGCACTTTATCAATGCTTGATGACGGAGATTTTTCCGGCGGCGATTCGCAACGATGCGGAGTTAGTCGCAACGGCCAACGCATTTAAAGGCACCATCGAATTCCGCGGCGAAGAATTGCATTTCACTTTACCCGCGCTGTTCGATTTTTTGATCGCGCAGACGCCGGATTGGCCGGCGCAGGAAAAGGCCGTGCGGCGGCGCGATTATCTGCGCTTCCGAAAAATAATCTATAAGAATCCCACTAACGAGACGCTAGGCAAACAAGGCGCGGAGGTCGAGATTGCGTACTTGCATGACGACCATGAACTCACGGTCTATCGCCTGGTGCGCAAGCAGGACGAAAAATAAACGTCCTCGCGGCACGTTCAGGACGCCTCTATATATTTGTCATTCTGAGGCCCGTAGGCCGAAGAATCTGCTTCTATTCCCCCGGCAAAGCCGATTCTTCGCGGAGTTTACCCTCGAGCGCAGCGAAGGGCTCAGAATGACAGACTTCTGATTTTTAAAGATTCCCTTAAGCCTTCGCTGCTTGCGATTGTGATACGCTCGCTCGCCAAGACTAACTCGAATTCACGAGGCATCCATGCCGTCCTCCACCCCACTACCATCCGCCGAGCCGCAACTCAGTTTCCCAAAACGCGCGTGGCGCCTGACCTATCCCTACTGGCAATCGGAAGAAAAGATTCGCGCTTGGGGATTGTTGATTTTGATCGTTGTATTAGGTTTACTTTCAGTTTATCTAACCGTTTTGTTTAATGATTGGTATCAACGCTTTTATGACGCCCTAGAAAAAAAGAATTCGCCGGTCTTCTGGCACGAGATCGGAACCTTCTCTTGGCTTGCAGTGTTATGGGTCATTGTTTCCGTCTACCGCGTGTACTTTCAGCAAATGTTGGAAATGCATTGGCGAAATTGGTTGAATAAAGATTTTTTGTCATCGTGGCTGCATGATCGTGCGTACTATCGCATGCAATTAACCGGTAGCAGTACCGACAACCCCGACCAACGTATCGCCGAAGACCTCAAATTATTTACGGGGATGACACTATCCCTGAGCCTCGGGTTTCTCAATTCCGCCGTCACGCTTATTTCGTTTGTTGGAATTCTCTGGACGATATCCGGTCCGCTGAGTTTCACATTCGCCGGTATGAATCTCACGATTCCAGGGTACATGGTGTGGGGCTGCCTTGCTTACGCGATCATTGGTTCCGTAGTCACGCACTGGTTGGGGCGGCCGCTGATCGGCCTTAACTTTTTACAGCAACGTTTTGAAGCGGACTATCGATTCGGATTAGTGCGATTACGCGAAAATGCCGAAGGTGTTGCACTCTACGCGGGCGAAGCGAGCGAAGAAAAAAATCTGCTTGGGCATTTCGGTAGCGTACTAGGCAATTGGTGGGCATTAATCCGATCGCAAAAACGCTTAGGTTGGTTTACTTTCAGCTACGGCCAGGCCGCGGTTATTTTTCCTTTTTTATTGGCCGGGTCGCGCTATTTGAGTGGCGCGATCACGCTCGGCACGCTGATGCAAATTAGTTCCGCATTTGGCCAAGTCAAGGACGCACTGTCGTGGTTTGTCGATAACTATGTGAATATCGCGCCTTGGAAGGCGAGCGTCGATCGCTTGCTCACTTTTCGCGATTCGATCGACCTCACTAGGGCGACGACTGGGAATTTGGACAGCATACGAATCGAGCATGGTTTGGAAGAAACGATTTCATTGAATCAACTTAATCTAAGTTTGCCCAACGGGGCTACCATTTTGAAAGACGCCAATGCGCAAATCAAAAACCGCGAGCGTGTGCTGATTTCTGGCACTTCCGGCGCGGGTAAGAGCACGTTGTTCCGCGCGATCGCCGGCATCTGGCCGTTCGGTAGCGGCCGTATCAGCCGCCCAGAGGCTAAGCGCACATTGTTCTTGCCGCAAAAACCTTATCTGCCGATCGGCTCGTTGCGCGACACGGTGAGCTATCCCGGTAAGCCCGGCGAGTTTTCTGATGGGGCTATCGTCGCGGCGCTGAGCGCCTGCAAGCTGGAAGGACTGACCACTCGACTCGACGA
>JANOLP010000261.1:0-3802 GCA_031419835.1 Pseudomonadota bacterium
GGCCGAGAATGTGGTGTGGCAATACTTCAGCGGCATGGACTATTACGAACCGCGCCTGCCGTGTGATGCCACGCAGATTGGGCGCTTCCGGAGCGCCATTGGCGAAGCCGGCATGCAGGTCATTCTCAAAGCCACGATCGATCTTCTAGATGTTCGAAGCGAATTTAGCTCTGCTAACAATTTCTGTCCAACCTGATTGCGTCCGAATAATTGAGGTGAAAAAAAACGGCGCCAAAAAGCGCCGTCCAATTCAATTCTACCGAAGATCAATTGATCGAGAGATTTCGATCAATTAATTTGGAAGAAATAACACATCTCGGAAATAGTTCGAGTTCTGATACGTATTTGTTGGGTACGCGCCCGAGGAACCAAATCGTCCGTTTGAACCGTCGTTGACAACGGATAAGCTACCGTTAGCCAGCGGCAAGGATGGCGACGGCGGGAAACGCATTGGTTGTTATCGGGAAGTGACTAGTGATGTTGACGGAGACCATGTACACCGTATTGACCAGAATTGCCACAGGCGCGGTCAGTGTTTGTTCTTGCCAGCCCGACGCGGTTTCGCCGGTAAACGTTACGCTTGCAAGAAGCGTCCCAGTCGCAGACCAAATTTTTCCTACATGCGTTCCGGTGTCACTAGCCGCTTTGAAATAGCGAATCGCCAGGATGTTTCCAGCCTTTGTCGATTTGAATTTCATCCCAAGTTCATAGGGAACGCCATCCGTCGCATTGGCGCTTGTTGGCGCTTGACTGGTGAAGAGCGTTTGCGACACCTTAACATAGGCCGAACGCGTTAACGCGTTACTTCCAGCGCTATTGCTCGCAGTCAATGTGACGTTGTACGTCCCCGACGTTGTGTAAGTGCGCGACGGATTTTGTAATGCGCTGGTACCGCCATCGCCAAACGTCCACGACCATGCGGTTGGAGCGTTGCTTGAGGAATCGGTGCAGGTAACGACATTCGGGGATGGCAAGCGAGCGTTCAAAGGATTACACGCGAAGTTTGCCACGGGTGTCACCACTGCGGGAATCTTTTCAAGAGCGCCAATTTCCGGTCCGGCGCCATACAACACTTGCTGACCATCAGACTTTTTGTAAAGCCAGATACTATTGCCAACCGCTCGGTTGATACTGCTGGCAAGTGTAATCGTCTTCGTACTGTAATTGATCGAACTAATCTGAACAATGTTGCTAACGGTTCCGATCGCGATCCAATCGGCCTGAACGTTCGGAATACCACGGCCATCCTGGAAAAAATAGGGATCGTCAACCTTTAGTGTCGTGCCGCTTCCAGTATCGCCGGTAGCCACTTTCGTTAACGCCGATCCTGCATCGATCGCAACACTCATTGTGTTCAGGTTATAGTCACCGGAGGTGTAGTTCACAAAATCCGGATTCGCCGAATAGATGTTGGGCTTTGCGGTGAATTGCTCCACAAAACATGGAAAAGTTGGACAAGGTTGCGCCACGGCCTGCGCTAGCGTCTGATAGGCTCCTGGCCATTTATCACCGACAGCGATATTGTCCGTAGAACTCCCGCCTGGGCGTCCGAGAATATTGCGCCAGAACTGATCCCCAGTGCTATCAACGGTACCTTCCGCGTAGTACATAATCGGAACCGTAGCCGGGGGAGTTAGAGGGGAATTACTGTCGTACAGAATATTGTTAACGAACTTGTTTTGCGTATTGTTAAGATGCAATACGGAATTATTGAAATTGGCGACAACGATTGCGGCACCAGAATTTTTTACTATTGTGTTGTTATAGATACGGTTGTTGTCGATTGAGGTTTGCGATCCGTCGCCGCCAATTGACAAAATAAATCCGCCAATAGACGCAGAAGTCCCCGTTGTAGCCCCAGCTTTTTGAATAATGTTGTAGCGGAAAATCGTTCGCGCAGTAGACATTTGCATACCATTGCCCGCTCCACCTTGACCATTAGGATTCGCGGGTGCTCCGCCGCCGCCAATGAGGCGATTACCTTCCGCGATATTGTCGTTGGGTCCACCTTGGTAGAACGATAAATTAGTGTGCAGCGGGTTGTTAAAAACATTGTTGCGGATCATATTGTTGTGCGGAAGAGCACCAGTACTATCCGATCCCATGTTGAGTCCTAAATGCGAGGCGTACTCGATCGTGTTTCCATTAAATAAATTGTGATGCGCATTTCCTGCCACACTAATGACATCCTCGGTGCGTGGGTTAAAAGTTGCGCTGATCCCGCGAAGATAGGAATTACTCAGTACGTTGTACTGCGTCGCTCCAACATTACTTCCGTAGAGGTATCCGGCAATAAACACCATGTTATTACACGTGTTGTTGGAACCATCGAAATACACTGAGTTAATAACCACGCGGTTCGCACCGGTGATGTTCCCCAGCGCGTTATAGCATCCTGATTTACTCAATCGGATACGCTGATTAACGCCATCGACCGTAATATAGTTTTTTCCACCCAACGCTATACCGCCGACCGTATAGGACGCTCCACTACTTGTATCACCAAAGTTATCAATGATTACATTGCCAGTTCCCGACGCAACGTATTTGATACGCGCGGTCTCGCTGGTACCATTGTTAACTGGTCGAATCTGGTCGGTATAGGTCCCCGGCAAAATGAAAACGGTATCACCTGCAACTAGCGTGTTATTGGCTTTAGCTATCGTTTGCCACGGTTGGGCTTGTGTGCCTGGGTTAGTGTCGCTTACCCGTCGGCGAGACGTAACGGTCTACAGCATTGGCGCACACCGAAATTGATAGTGCGATTGTTAGCGCGATGCTTTGGACATTCATTTTATTTCCCCTTGAGTAACAGTTGAATGCGAACGATACACCCACGACGATCCCTGATAAGTGGGCTCACCCAGACCTCAGTTTCGAGATGAAACGTTACTTCAAATTTGTTCTGTTTTTCGCGGAGTCTAAACGTTTTTAGAAAGAAACGAAAGCCTGTTGTGATTTCAACAAAACCGTCTGCAAATTGAGACAAACAATTGCTTGATTTAAAACTGATTTGCGTAAACGACCTCAATTTGTCTCTTTTTGACGACATCTTTGCACTGATAGTATGCCGCAATATAACGATAAGCGTTTAATTTTATTGCTAAAACTGTTTTGGCACGAAAAATGCTTTTGGCTATCCGTGACGTTCGAAAACATTGTCGCCGAGATGTTTTAGTCCAATTTCTGCGCTCGCGGCATAATTGGTCAGTGACCTAACTAACGTATCCCGCCAAATGAGTGGGATATGAAGCGGTAATCGTCGTTCTCGTTAGCACGCAATAGTGCGGCTAGCGGTGACTGGCCGCGCTGCTCTGAAGTCGTATTTCGCTTGAATTTCCATTGCGATATCGACCGGGAGACGGGGAAATCATGAGCATTATTTTTTTTGCTTCAACGCTGGAAGTCTTTCGTATCGCAATAAAAGTCCTGTTGGGAATCTGTGTATTTGCATTCGTTTCCAGCAATGCGAATTCCGCACAAGTCACACTCACCTGGGATGCCAGTAGCGAGGCTAACTTAGCTGGCTATATGGTCTATTACGGAGAACGCAGCGGGGTGTATGGCAACAAGATCGATGTGGGCAATGTGTCAACACACGCGCTAGCCAACCTGACGGAAGGAAAACAATATTTCTACGCCGTGACCGCCTACGACGTGGCGCGCGTTGAAAGCCCCTACTCCAATGAGGCGAGCAGCATCGCCCCTTCGGCAAAACCTGTCGCGGCCTTTAATTCGGATAAAGCCACCGCAATTGCGCCCGCCACGTTCGCGTTTACAAATTCATCATCGGGGACCATCA
>JANOLP010000262.1:0-5583 GCA_031419835.1 Pseudomonadota bacterium
TTGTAGGGTGGATCAAGCGAAGCGGATCCACCACAGCACAAAAAGCAACCGGCGAACGCTGTTCGCCACGGTGGATCCGCTGCGCTTGATCCACCCTACCGTTTAGTTCTGGTTCATGGAAAGGAGTGTTCTTTACGACGAAGCAATCTCGTATTTCGCGGCAACAGAATCAGATCAGGTAATGATCGACGGCGCGGTAGAATATCTGCTTCATGATCGATCACACTAATCTCACCACCACTGTCGCCGCGCTTGGCTTTGCGCTCGCATTCGTGTTCGGCGTGATCGCCAACAAGTCGCACTTCTGCACCATGGGCGCGATCTCCGACGTTGTGAACATGGGGCATTGGGGTCGTATGCGCATGTGGTTGCTGGCGATCGCGGTAGCGATCCTCGGTGCCAACTCACTTTCGTTACTTGGCCTGGTCGATCTATCCCAATCGATTTATCCGCGGCCGCGCTTTATTTGGCTTGCACACATCATCGGTGGCGCGCTATTCGGTTTCGGCATGGTGCTTGCATCGGGTTGTGGTAATCGCACATTGGTGCGCATTGGCGGTGGGAGCTTGAAATCGCTGGTGGTGTTGGCGTTCCTCGCGATTTCCGCTTACATGACCTTGAAAGGTTTGTTCGGCATGGCGCGCGTGAATTGGATCGAGCCCTTCGCGTTGGATTTCACGGCGATGGGCAGTCAAGACTTGCCCGCTGTCGCCCATCACTTATTTGGTGCAAGCAAAGTAATTTTTCAAATTGTCATCGTCGCTGTGATTGCGATTGCCCTACTAATTTTCATTTTCAAAGATCGAGATTTCCGTCGCGACTCAGATTTAATTCTCGGTGGCATCGTGATCGGCGCGTTAGTTGTCGCGGGCTGGTACGTCACCGGTCATGTAGGTTATGGTGAAAATCCCGACACGCTGGAAATGGTTTTCTTCGGCACCAACACGCGCGCGGCCGAATCGTTTTCGTTTGTCGCGCCGGTGGCCTATTCACTAGAGCTATTGATGTTGTGGAGCGATAGTTCACTCGCTGTCACCTTCGGCATCGCTTCTGTTGTGGGCGTGATTTTCGGATCGTTTGTTTACGCGATTGTCACGCGGCGATTTCGCTGGGAAAGTTTTACCGACATCGCCGATATGCGTCACCACATCGTTGGTGGAATCTTAATGGGTTTCGGCGGCGTGACGGGGTTGGGTTGCACCATCGGGCAGGGAATCACCGGCGTCTCGACGTTGGCGCTTGGGTCTTTCCTCACGCTGTTTTCGATTATCGGTGGTGCGGTATTGGCGCTGAAGTACTTGGCTTGGTTGATGGATCGTCCGGGCGTCGTTCGCTACGGTACGCCTCAGAATTAACTACAAATATTTATAGGCTATTCGCAAAAAATCCCCATGCGTGTCATCCCCGCGAAGGCGGGGATCCATACTGCCGACGAAAATAGCTAATTGATGATTTGTGCGGAGTACGCCGATCTCGCACTAGTCGACGCCAAATGGGTTCCCGCCTTCGCGGGAACGACAACTGGGAAGCGCGGCACTTGCAACTAAATTTTGCTAAGCTTCGAAATCTATTCAGGGCAAAAAATAATGACGTTATCTGAGGAGCAACTCGCCGCATTCGAGCGCAATGGTTACGTAACCGTTAAAGGCTTATTTTCTACACGCCAGGTGGCGGCCATGCACGGCTCCACCGGCAATATCACACCGTCGACGCGCACCATCGCTTATCTCAACGTTAATTCCACGGAGAACGCCATCACTAAATTTGGACGTGCTGAGTATTTTGGCAACCGCGATTTTTCGCCTTTGCAACCCCATGGCGACGATTGTTTAATGCAACAGGAGGCCGCATGAAAATTAACGCGAACGGAATCAACATCAACCATGAATTGAGTGGGCCGGAGAGCGCGCCGGTGGTAATGCTCAGCCATTCTCTCGCCGCATCGCTCGCCATGTGGGAGCCGCAAATGGCTGCGCTGACTGCGCGCTATCGCGTGCTGCGCTATGATTTGCGCGGCCACGGTTTGAGCGACGCGCCCAGTGGGCCTTACACCTTCGACAACCTCGGCGACGATGCGCTCGACTTATTGCATGCGTTAAAAATCGATCGTTGCCATTTCGTTGGCCTGTCGATCGGCGGCATGATCGGCCAAGCGTTGGGCATTCGCGGCGCCCCGGAAATCGCTAGCCTCACGTTGTGCGCGACGTCGAGCCGCATGCCGCCGGAAATGCATAGTGTGTGGGAAGCGCGTATCGCGCAAACCCGAGCGCAAGGCGTGGGGAGTATCGCGATTGGTACGATGGAGCGCTGGTTTACACCGCCTTTTCACACAACCCATGCTGCGACCATTGCCGAAGTCGGCGCCATGATCGCCGGCACGTCAGCCGAGGGTTTCGCCGGCTGCGCGAGCGCGATCAAGACACTCAACTTCACCGATCAGTTGAAAAAGATTTCCTTGCCTACTTTGTTGATCGTCGGCCGCGACGATCCCGGCACGCCGGTCGCCGCGTCTGAAGTGATTCAGCGCGAAATCAAAGGCGCGGAATTGGTCGTGCTGGAAAATGCGATGCACATCTGCAACATCGAGCAGGCCGAGCCATTTAACAAAGCGCTACTCGGCTTCCTCGATCGCCAGTCCTAGCGTAACTCTTTCAAAGAAGCCCAGGTTTCCTCCCCTTCAAGGGGAGGATTAAGGTGGGGATGGGTATAGGGCTAAGCTATGCCGAAACCCATCCCTATCCCGGCCTTCCCCTTGAAGGGGAAGGAGTTTTCGTTTCGTGTCGAGACAAAGATAATTTGCGATCAGATTGACTCGCGACACTGCCACCTTCCGCAGGAACGATTTTTGCGGTATCTTACAAGTAGTAAATTAATCAGGAGGCTGGGAAATGTCGTACCCGCTGGTACTGACGTTGGACATGGCAGGCTTACCGTTCCGCTGGGTCGGAATGGAAGAAGCGATCATGTATGCCGCCCGCAACATGGTGGCGTGGTCCATCGGCAGCGAGGCGGGCGTATTTCACGGCGGCGTGTGCCGCGCAACGGGCAAGCGCTCCGAGATTTCCACCAAATGCATCATCGCCCTCAAAGGCAGCGACAAAGTCGTACACGATTTATCGCGCCCGCCGTTGTTGAGCCGCGAAACCCTGTTCGCGCGCGATCGCCACATCTGCGCCTACTGCGGCGGAAAATATCGCGAGCGCGAATTGTCGAAAGACCACGTTATCCCCATTTCAAAACGCGGGCGCGATAATTGGGTTAACGTCGTCACCGCCTGCCGCCCTTGCAATCATCGCAAAGCCAATCGCACGCCGGAACAGGCGCGCATGGAATTGCTTTACGTGCCGTACACACCGAACCGCCACGAACATTTCATTTTGATGAATCGCAATATTCTCGCCGATCAGATGGAATATTTAATGGCGAGCGTGCCTCGGCATAGTCGGTTGCATAGTTAGGCGTTTCTAAGGCGTCGAGTTGTAAGCTAATGTTGGCGGGCGTCTTCAGGCATGCCTTGCTGCGAGGTAAGGTGGAAGCCAGTGTTGGCGGTATACCTTTCGATATCAAAATAGCGCATATCAAGATAAGGGTTGGCCTCCTGTTAAACCGAAATTGTGCCGGTCAGCGTAGCAATCTCGGATCGCGCGATGCAACTAATCGACGCCTATGCGCTGACGCACAGCTTGCAATTAGCCGATGCACTCATCGCCGCAACTTCGTCAGCAGACCTAACGAATGGATAATGTTGCACTGCGTCTACTACTTTCGGCTTAAGCCATTTGGATGATGGCGTGAGGTTTAAATTGCTGTAGTATTTCGCCAATAGAGCAAAGATTCGAATTTTTTTGCCCTGAAGCGCAAAGGCTGATTAATTATTCTTAACACTATTGACAACAAAGAATATCAGGCGTAATTTTTGAGTTGTTGAGTAAGATTGCAAACAACAAAAAAATAGCAATGTTGAAAAAAGAATTTAAAGTAACCGGCAAAAGAGAAGTTAACAAATAAAGTAGGAGGTTTGCTGCATGGCTGGAATTCCGAAGTTCGTTGGGTTTGCGTATCTCGTAAGCAAATGGCTTTCTACGGTCAATGTTCGACGCATTGTCATGTTTGGCGGTTTCTTCCTCGCAACTTATTTATCGTCCCCGGCGTTTGCGGCGCCAATCACAATTGACTTTGAATCCCTGGCGGATTCGGATCCCGTTACAGCCCAATTCGCTGGCCTTAGCTTTTCCAATGCCACAGCGCTATCCGCTGGGATTTCACTCAACGAATTCGAGTTCCCGCCACGGTCTGGCGCAAATGTTGTGCTCGATGATGGCGGTGCGATCTCAATTACTTTTGCGTCCCTCGCGAAATCGTTCGGTGCTTACTTTACTTACGGTTCTGCGGTAACGGTCAAAGCGTTCGACGGCGCAGCAAATCTACTGACCAGCATCACATCCGATTTCTCGTCCAATTCAGCACTGTCAGGTGACGGTGGCAGTTCCCCCAACGAGTTCTTAAATATCGCGATCAACGGCATCAAGCGAATCGTAATCGAAGGTGATCTGAGCGGTGGCTCCTTTGTTATGGATGACCTGATTTATGAACATGCAAATAATGGGGGCGGCGGAACGACGCCTGAGCCTAGCACCCTATTATTGTTTTTTGCAGTATTAGTTGCTACGGTACTTACAAAAAAGAGCGCCAAACGAAGAGCCAGCAATAGTTCGGCACGCTGATAAAACGATCTGCAAACCGATGAATTAAACGGGATCTCAAGAACCCAACTGTCATTCTGAGTGCAACGAAGAATCTGCTTTTGCTCGTTAGCGTAAAACAGGTTTTTCGGCCAGTTGGCCTCAGACTAACAATGGTATAGAGTCGCCCTAAAGTGAAGTAGCTCATTCTGTAACAGATTTGAGAGGCTGCGATGCGAGCAAGTGTACTTCTAAGGTGTATTGGTTTCTGGATTCTTCTGCTGACGAGCGGTATCGTTAGCAGCCAGACGATCGGGGCGCTACAAGTTGCTCCAAAATCAACGCCCGCCGGGTCAGGTGTCTCGGTCTTCGCCGTGGTTCAAATTACCGCACCGGAAGTCATTCCTTCTTCCGTTAACTTACAGAAAATCGACGCCCAAGGTCGCGCCACGATCATTGGTACGTTACGCGATGACGGCACGGAAGGCGATGCCACTGCAAACGATCGTCTGTTCACCCTTCGCTTCAGCGTCTTTGAACAAAACCCGCTCACGCTAACGTATCGCGTTTCCGCTGCCGTCCAGGGCAAAGTCACGCGGATATTTTCCGCGCCAGCGACTTTTTCTGTCACGGGCACGGTCGGTACCGGCATTTCCATCACACAACCGGCCAATTTGGTCTTTACAAATATTTCGCCGATTACCGTTTCAGGAACGGCAGGCGATCCGGGCGCAACGGTGCGCGTAAACGGCATCTTAGCCAGCAAGAGTGGAACAACGTTCCAAGCGTCAGTCCCACTGCAAGAAGGAAACAATACGCTTACCGCCGTCGCGGCGAATACCAACAACACGCAGAGTACCGCATCTGTTCAAGTCACATTGGACACCACGCCACCGAGAGT
>JANOLP010000263.1:0-2983 GCA_031419835.1 Pseudomonadota bacterium
ACATCGAGATTGCTTCGTCGCAAAAAACGTTTATCCCAAAGCGACGCGTGGGACTCCTCGCAATGACAGAATGAACTGAGTTTCTAATACAAACCGGAATAAATCATGACCACAAAAAAACCCAACAGCAAAGACGCCGGCTTCGGCAAAGCCAAACCTATTCGCGGCATCTTTCGCATCGCCGCTCTACAAATGGCATCCGGGCCATCGGTCGAAGGTAATTTAGCCGAAGCGGAACGGCTGATCGAAATGGCCGCGATCCACGGCGCGAGCCTTGCCGCATTGCCGGAGCACTGGGCGTTGATGGGGCTCAAGGATACCGACAAAGTCGCGGCGCGCGAGAAACCCGGCAGCGGTCCGATCCAAGATTTTTTAAGCAACGCCGCCAAGCGCCACAAAATTTGGCTCATCGGCGGCTCCATTCCGATCGAAGCCAGCGTGCCGGATAAAGTGCGCAATACGTCGCTGCTGTACGACGACAAAGGCAAATGCGTCGCGCGCTACGACAAAATTCATCTATTCGGCCTCGACCTGGGCCAAGAGAAATTCAACGAATCGAAAACCATCGAAGCCGGCGACAAAATTGTCGTGGTCGATACGCCGTTCGGTAAACTTGGCCTATCGATTTGCTATGACTTGCGCTTCCCCGAGTTGTATCGCGCGATGAAAGAGGTCAACCTAATCGCTATTCCATCCGCATTTACTGAAACCACCGGCCGCGCCCATTGGGAAGCGTTGATCCGCGCCCGTGCGATCGAAAACATGGCGTATGTGATCGCGCCAGCGCAGGGCGGCTACCACCGCTCCGGCCGCGAAACCCATGGCGATTCCATGATCGTCGATCCGTGGGGCGTGGTGTTGGATCGCCTATCGCGTGGCTCAGGAATTGTTATTGCCGGAATGAATCCGAATTATCAAGCGAATTTGCGCAAGAGTTTGCCGGCGCTGGGGCATCGTACGATTCATCGGATTTAGGATTATTTAGGCGCTAGGGAAGCTCTGATCTATTCCGAGTTCTAATCCCGAAAAGGGGACAAGGCGAGACAAGGCGCGAGTGGAAATCCCTTCGCCGTGCCGGGCAAGGCTTCGCGATAAGTGTACGGCGACGCTGTTGTATTGGGTGTAGGCCGCTACCCCACCGATGAAGTCCCGACCTTCGGTTAGCCCGCAACCGACAATGTCGACGTGCTTCTCAAAGAATGGCTAATTGCCGGTGTCGACGTAGTGGATGGTCGGCGGCGAGGCGTAGACGTCGCCTTGCGAAGCGGCGTAAAATCAGAAATCCAAACTCTATCTATGACGCTGTTATGGCTACGCCCAATCAACTGTTGCAGCGCATTACCACCGAGCCAGGCAAATGCGGCGGCAAGCCTTGCATCCGTGGATTGCGTATCCGCGTGACCGACATTCTCGATCTGCTTGCATCGAACGTTCCCAGCAGCGAAATTCTGACGGATTTTCCCGATCTTGAAACAGAGGATATTCAAGCGGCGCTGGTGTTCGCCTCCCAACGCGCCAGCCATGCTCGTTTGGTCGCGTGAGGTTCATCCTCGATGCGCAACTTCCGCCACAATTGGCCGAATGGCTCGGCAAAGCGTTTGCGATTACCGCAGTTGCAGCGCGCGATCTGGGACTTGCCTCGGCCGCTGATTCGGTATTGTTTGACTATGCGCGGCAGGAAGGTGCGGTCGTACTAACGAAGGACAGTGACTTTGTCGAACTATTGCATCGCTTAGGTGCACCACCGCAAATTATTTGGATCACGTGCGGTAACGTCTGTAATCGCCATCTTCGAATTCTCTTTGAGGCGACTTTCAAACAGGTATTGCAATTGCTTCAGGATGGCGAAAGCTTGATCGAAATCAGCGATATTCCAAGCTGAGGCACACGTGTTAGACGATAAAAAGTTCGTCCGGGCAGCACACAAGCGCCCTCGCGCCGCTTGATTCTCCAGTTAACTTACATGCCAGCTATTTGTCGAACGAGCCGGCGATGGCGCCTTCCGGCTTCTCAAGTAAGATTACCTAATCACGTCGCCAGAAATTTCCACTCGGAATACATTGCACCACCGCGAAAAGAAAACAGTTTCGCAAACATCGTCGGTGAGTTGTTCGATAAACTATGTGCGCCGATAATTTGGTTATGGTTGTTTCGCACCACGCCCCACTCCTGCTTTTGCGTGATCGGATCGACCGGCAGCACCGGCAAATAACCTTTATCCGCCAGCATTCGCGGATCGTGGCTCAAGTCCACCAGCGCTGCGGGAAATTCCTTCGCCGTACCAGGTGAGGCGTCGCGATATGCCTTAAGCGCGGTAACGATTTCGTCCGCTACGGAAATCAAGCGGCGCTCTTTGCTCCAGTACGTTTGAAAGCCGCTGGTGGCGAGCACGAACGCCAGCGCCAACACGATCGCTACAATGGCCAACCGGCGCTTATTCTTCAATCGTTCCGATGTTAGGGATAGAGCGAGGTTTGGCGTGTTTGCGGGTTTCATAGCGAATTATTTTTGTTACGGTTTGCAGTTAATTGTTAAAGTGCGCCGGCCGAAGAGGCAGCAAACACGGGGTACCCCGAGGCTAGCCACTGGCCTCGGGCCATGCGGCTCTTCAGGCATGCATGGCCAAGCGGCAAGCGTGGTGCGACGATTGGCGGATATCACTTAGGGCGCTCCCCCGCCACGCACATTAAAACAAAAACGTAGGGTGCAATCCTAATTGCACCGAGCAATATCATCATACGGCGCAATGCGCTTCGCTTATTGACGCCCTACCCTGTGCGCCTTACGCGGGTTACCCAGTACGCCTTACGCGGGTTGCCGCAGGCTTCCATCGCCACCACACAGGGCGACTCAACCTGACGAAAGAAATCCAGCATTTGGCTGCGCTTGAGTTGCTTTCTCACTTGAACTCGCTCATAGCTATCCACACCGTGCACTTGAAATACGCTCTTTGCTAAATCTACCCCAATTCGTTTAAGCTTCA
>JANOLP010000264.1:0-1982 GCA_031419835.1 Pseudomonadota bacterium
GCCCTACGAGCTTAAATCTTCGATATTGGTATGTAAAAATATTTTACCGATTTATGCTCTTCCCACACATTAGTCAACAAATCCCGCCTCGCGCTGATGTTTGATCCTCAATATTCGTACTACGTCATAAGCCGCATCATAACGATACATGGCTATGTAACCCGAATGACCGTAAGAGACAATTAACTCTCTACGAAACGCGTCACGCTTGCGCCCGATCAGCGGATGATCCGCAAGTATCAAAATCGCGGATTGAATACTCGCGACGATCTCGTCAACCGACGCGGGCGATGCGTCGAGCAAAAATTCGATGATGCGCTCGAAATCGGCGAACGCTTCATCGGAATAAATTATTTGCGCCAAGCTTTGGCTCGCGGCCGAGTGGCTTTTTGTCCTTGGGCGCGCTTGGTGAGATAGGCATGTACGTCCTGCGCCAGATAACCTTTGCCGGATTTTTGCATCGACTCGTCGGCGGCGATGGCTTCTTGCAAAAACTGTTGCGCGAGTTCGGCGCGCTCGGCGTGGGTCTGTAACGCGGACAGCATGTAGGCATGGGCGCTCGTGCCGCTTTCTTTGGCTAGATGGTCGAGGCGCTCTTTTAGGTCGCCAGGGAGCTTGAGGCTGGTTGCGATTTGGGCCATGGTTAGCCTTTCGTGTTTCGGGTAGTCATATGTTACTACCAGCGTAATAAAAATTCAAATGAGTGCAATGGAGTTCGTGCGGGCGGCGATCGGGCTCAGTTCCCGATTTGTCATTCCCGCGAAGGCGGGAATCCATTTGGCGTTCTTTTTTGCAGAGGCGCTATGGATTCCCGCCTTCGCGGGAATGACTGTTGGATGGTAGGGTGCATTTATGCACGGTGGGCGCGGTGCATAAATGCACCCTACACCGTGGCAACTGGGGTTGCCGGCGAACCAATCGCCCCTGGCAATCGCAACGGCGGGGCAGTCAGCAGAAATCGACTGCGCTGATTTTTGCGCAGCCAATTCGCTAAGTCTTGCAGCCACCAAATTTCCCCGAGCGGAATGCCGAGCTTGAACAAACAATGTTCATGCAACGGGATCATCGGCCGGCGTCCTTCGCGCGGCTTCGGTGGCCAGAATTCGACTGCATAGTTGTCGGCGATCAGTGCGCAGATGCCGCTGTCGCTGATCCATTGCAATAGCTTGTCGTCACGGCCATCGAGGCCGACGCAGGAGTTATCGAGGACTTCCATGTCGGGATGTTTGTTCATCTGCATGATGAGTCCGGTCCAGCCGGTGTGCAGCAACAGCATGTCGCCTTTTTCCACGACGACTTTATCTTGCTCGATGATGCGCATGAAATCGTCGTAGCCGACGGCATGTTTTTTTGTGCCGAAGTGCGCATGAAGATCGACCAAGACGCCGCGGCCCTGCAGGCATTTTTCCGCCATATTTTCGATGCCGAGTGCTGTGGCGCCGAATGGCGGCTCGCATTTGTGCTGATATTTTCCTTGGTAGTCGATTGGCCCGCGGATGTGTTGATTGGCGCGAAAGCCGTTGTAGTAAACCTTCTCGGCGACGCCGTCATCGTCGGCATCGAAATGCGAGCCGATGTGCGCGAGGGAATCCCATTGCGTGGAATATTGCAGACACATGGTGACTTGATCGTCGCTGATGATGGTGGTGTTCTGCGGATCGATCAGCTCGGTGGGATAGTTGATGTAGGGATTACCGTCGCGAAAGGTCGGCGCCAGCACCGGCGGTAATCGCCGCACATTGAGCTTGGCCTCGCCGGGATAGTCAAGCGGAATGCTCAGGCAAAATGCCAGGCCTTCTTTGACTTCGGCAACGCCTTGTTTCACTTTTTCCGGCGTTAAGTAATTCAAGCGGCCGAGTTGATCGTCGGGACCGAAGTCGCCCCAGTTCGAGCCTTCCGGGCGTTTTTTCCAGCGTGGATTCATGGCGTCCTCCTTATATTGATTTGCCATTGTGGCAAAAGTTTGGTCGATTGGATACTTG
>JANOLP010000265.1:0-37407 GCA_031419835.1 Pseudomonadota bacterium
TGGTGCGGGTAGCCGAAGGCGCATTCTCGAACGAAACGGCGAAAAAATCATTAGGGGAAAAGTAACGTGGATTGAAACGACCTTGGATATAGCCAAGCCAGGAAGCGCGCCAGGCTTAGCGTCTGGCGTGGCATGCCTGGAACGCCGCACCCTGATTGCGTCGTGGCGATGCCTATAAAAAATAAAGGCCAGCCCGATAATACCGAGCTGGCGTTTGTCGCAAACGAAAAACTTACGCCATCGATTGATACACCGATTTCTCAAACGCGTAAAACAACGGCAACGCTTTCACATCGGCAAACGGCAAAATCTGCGACAGATAAACACCGCCGACGCCTTTGTTCTGATCGATCCAGTAATAGCTATTCGCCAAACCGGCCCAGGCCAAGCTGCCAGCGCTACGGCCCGTCGGTGCTTGCTGTTCGTTGATCATGAAGCTCAAGCCCCAATTTTTCGGCATGCCGGGGAAAAATTCCGCGTCATTGGTCAACGGTGGAACGGCGGTCTTGAGCATGGTGACTTTGGTGTTGCCCATGCTGTTACGCGACATTTCGGCGACCGTCGCTGGCTTGACGATTTGATTGCCGTTGGCTTTGCCGTTGTTCAGCATCATGCGCACGAAGGCGAGGTAATCACCGGCGGTTGAATACAAGCCGCCGCCACCCATTTCGAATTCCGGATCCTGCGGAATCATAATGTCCGTCGGCGTGAGTTTGCCGTCTTCGCCGCGTTGGTGAATTTTTGCTAAGCGTGCTGCCATGCTCGGATTGATTTTGAAGCCGGTACTGCGCATGCCCAAGGGCTGGAAAATATTTTTCGCGAAATAATCGCCCAGCTTCATACCGCTAACGGCTTCAACCATTTTGCCGGCGAAATCGATGTTGATGCCGTAGTTCCATTGCTCGCCCGGATCGGCGATCAGCGGCGTGGTCAGCGCGGCATTTTGGCAAGTGATAATGCCGGGGATTTTATTGACGGTCTCAAATTTTCCGAGATCAGTATTCCACAGGCTATAGCCAAAACCCGCCGTGTGCGTGAGCAAATGGCGCAGCGTGATCGCGCGCTTCGGCGCACGCAAACGCGCCTTGTCGCCGTCCCAACCTTCCAATACTTTGACCTCACCTAGGGATGGAATTACTTTACTGGCAGGACTATCGAGGGACAATTTTCCTTGTTCAACCAATTGCATCGCCGCTAGACCGGTGATGGCCTTGGTCATCGACGCGATCCACACCACAGTGTCCGGCGTCATCGCGATGCCCGAGCCGAGTACAGTTGTGCCGAATGCGCCTTCGTAAATCATTTCTTCGCGGTTCGTCGCGACGGCAACTACGCCGGGCACATCGCCGTTGCTCGCGCCGGCGCTTAACGCAGCATCGGCGCTTGATTTGAGTGCCGCAGTATTGATTTTCGATGCGCTGGCTTTCGCCATTTGCTGCGGTGCGTTGCTCGTAGTTGCACAACCTGCCGCGCTCAACGTGGCCAGCGCCGCGGTGGATTGTATAAAGGTTCGACGGTCAATACTCATTTTTCCTCCAGAAGGTTTAGTTGTATTGGGATGGAAGCGCCAATGGGCTCTAAGCTTAATCTGGAATACGCAATAGGTAAAGTTTTTGCTGACGTATGCCTTGAGAGCCAATCTGGATGCGCTTCGCAGCCTAGGCGTTGTCAGCAGGCCAGAAACATGCGTGCTTCCAGCCCGCCGTTGTCGGGTGTCGAAAGTTCCAGATAGCCGGCGTGTACCTTCGCAATGCGATCGACGATAGCCAGTCCCAGCCCGGCGCCACTGGGTCCGCTGCGTGCCTCGGTGAGGCGCGTGAAGGGGCGCAACAAACGTTCGCGATCGCCGTCAGGAATGCCCGGGCCATGATCGCGCACACTGACAAACGCGCGATGATCTTGTTTGCCGGTGGAAATAATTAGCGGCGGCTTGCCGTACTTAATGGCGTTTTCGATTAAATTCGTGACGGCGCGGCGGATAGCGGTGGCGCGCAATTCGGTCGGTTCAATTGCTCCCAACGAAAGCTGCATCTCGATACCGCGGTGGCTGTAGTGACTCGCGATGTCGGTAATGAGTTCGTTGAGCTGCGTAAGCGTTGCTGGCTCTTCACCGGCGACTCGAGCGAAATCCAAAAACTGTTTAACGATCGCATCCATCTCGTCGATGTCCTGCGCCATAGCTTGCTTGAGATCGCCATCGACGCTCAACATTTCTGTCGCCAATCTCATGCGTGCCAGCGGTGTGCGCAAATCATGGGAAATACCGGCCAGCAACACGGCGCGCTCTTGATCGAGCGCTTTGACGTCGGCCAGCATTTGATTAAACGAACGCGCCACTTGCTTCACTTCGCTCGGCCCCGATTCATTAATCGGCGCGGGATACTCGCCTTTACCCATCACTGACGCGGCAGCAGCAAGTTGGCGTAATGGCTGGTTGACGCGGCGTATCAGCAGTGTCGCCGCGATCAATGCGATCAGCGCTGCGCCGATGGCAAGCGCTAGCCACGCCCAGGGAAAGCCTAACTCGATTTGGCTGCGCGGAATGCCGATCCAGGCTTTATCCCCGCCCACGGGCAATTTTACCCAGAGTGCGCGGCCGGATTTCGGCTGCACAAAAAACTCGATGGCGCCGCCCAATTGCTTGCGCACTTCGCCGGCGAAATTCAGCAACAGGCGATCTTCCGGCAACTTGCTCGGCAACACACTGTCGTTGTCAAACAACACGCGAATGCCTTCTTTTTCTTCCAGCTCGTCGAGGAATTCATCGCGCGCGTCCTCTTTTAATTTCGCGATGGCAAAACCGACGGTGCGAATTTGGCTCACGGCAAGGCCGGCGATTTGTTGAATCAGCGGGCCTTGATAATAGAGTTGAAATAATTTGAACGCCGCGAGTTGGCTAAGCAGCAACGTGCCGGCGATGATCAGCGCGGTGCGTCCAAGCAGCGAGCGTGGCAACAGCGTCAAGCGGCCTCGCCATCGGGCACAAAGACGTAGCCGAATCCCCACACGGTCTGAATATAGCGCGGTTTTGCGCTGTCCGGTTCGACGAGTTTCCGCACGCGCGAAACTTGAATATCGATGCTGCGATCGAATGGCTCGTGTTCGCGACCGCGGGCGAGTTCCATTAATTTCTCGCGCGACAATGGCTCGCGCGCATGCTCGACGAGAATTTTGAGCAACGCGAATTCGCCCGTGGTCAGCGCGACATCGACGCCGTCTTTGGCTAAGCGGCGCGCGGCGAGATCGAGTACGAAGCCACCGAATTCGACGACATTTGCCGTCGCGGCCGGCGCGCCGGGAATAGGCAAGGGCGCTTGGCGACGCAGCACGGCCTGGATGCGCGCCAGCAGCTCGCGCGGATTAAACGGCTTCGGCAAATAATCGTCAGCGCCCATTTCCAGGCCGATGATGCGATCGATTTCATCGCCTTTTGCCGTGAGCATGATGATCGGCGTGGTGTCTGCCGTAGCGCGTAAGCGACGGCAAATGGCAAGGCCGTCTTCGCCGGGCAACATCAAATCGAGCACCAGCAAATCGTAACGCTCCCGCGCGCGAACGCGATTCATCGATTCGCCGTCCGCAGCGACGTTGACGCCGTAACCTTGTTCCGTCAAATAGCGCTTAAGCAGTTCGCGCAGACGTAAGTCATCGTCAACGACTAAAATTTTGGCTTTTACTGTAGTCATGGGCAAATCCTAATGGAAACCTCGTTCGTTCACCCATAAAAGTGTATCAGTTTGTTTCAGAACGTCGCGCAAAGGCGGGCGCGGACTAGCATTTTGATACACTTGGTTACGTAATTGCTTGGACGAGATGGGGAGAATGTACGTTACTGATTTAGTGAACGCAGGATTTCAGAATCAGTAACCTTCCCATTTTTGATTGGAGCTATGATGAATTTAATGTTGAAAGCTACACTTGTTGCCGCACTGTCGTCCTTTGTTTTTTCCACCGCTTACGCGGGTGATCGCGATCCTGGCGTCAATAAACGCCAACGCGATCAGCACGCCCGAATCGCCGAAGGCGTGCAGTCCGGCGAATTAACGCGTTCACAAGCAAAGGCGTTGCGCGCCGAACAGCGCGCGATTCGATCTGAAGAACGCGAGTTCAAATCAGACGGCGTTTTAACCCATCATGAGCGGCGCGAACTGCATCGCGATTTAAATGAATCAAGCCGCGATATCCATCGTGAAAAACATGATGGCGACCATCGTTGATCCAACAGGAGATCAGATAAAACTATGAAACTACGCGGGGACAATATGCGCCGAACGATCGGCGCAGCCTTGCTTGCAATGCTGGCTGCAACGAGTTGGGCGGGTGATCGGAACAATCGTGAAAAAGATCTCGACGGAAAACCGCCCATTGGAAATATGTCGCCCGACGAGCGCCGCGACGTCCGCGAGATGCGCCGCGAAAAAATGCGCGAGCGTTTCGACGCAGCCGATCAAAATGGCGATCGCGCGTTGAGCCGCGAAGAAGCAGGGCGCGTCGGCCCACGCTCGAAGGAGAATTTCGAAAGCGTAGATTCTAATAAAGACGGTAAAGCGACGCCAGACGAAATTCGCGAGTTTCGCCGTGAGCGCGCGAAGATGCGCCGCATAGAGCGCGGCGGCAACGATCCGCGATATTAGAGATAGGTGCGCCAGCAGCCGCTCCCGGTTTGGCTCGTGGCATGGCATGGCCTGAGAGGCAAGGCAAGAGCGGGTCTTGGCGATGGCGACAAAAAATCTCTTGGCATTGAGACTTATAGATATCGCGGTTCTTTAATCTCTCGCGAACGGCGCAATCAAACGAAAATTTGGTGAGCGACGCGACCCGCTTACGAGGTGACTATTCGCCCACATCCCAATGTCATCCTGAGCAACGCGAAGGATCTGCTTTTACGGCGGCGAAAGCAGATCCTTCGCGTTGCTCAGGATGACATGGGAGGTGGCAGCAAGAGGGCATGCGGTTCATGGGCCCGTGAGCTGTATTGGCAGCGCCGATACAAGCCGCTCGCAATGACACGTGGGTAGTTGGTAGGTAGGGTGGATCAAGCGTAGCGGATCCACCAGCGCGCAGCGAGAAAACAAGCGAAGCCTTCACGTACGTTCAAGATTAATCTTTCGATGGTGGATCCGCCCCTGCGGGACTTGATCCATACGATGATTACTTCGATGTCATATTACGTGTCGCCACGACAGAAGGTAAAATCCCGCCATGGCCCAATCAGAATCAACGACGCGCAACAATGAGCCGGCGTTTGTCTTACATACTTATCCCTATCGCGAAACCAGCTTGATTGTCGAGGCGCTGAGCCGTCACGCGGGGCGGGTGGCGTTGGTTGCGCGTGGCGCGAAGCGGCCGCGTTCGGCGATTCGCGGGCAGTTGCTGTCGTTTCAGCCATTGGAACTTTCTTGGTCGGGAAAAAACGAGCCGCGCACGATGCACAAGGTGGAGTGGCGCGGCGGCCAGCCGATGTTGCAAGGCTTGGCGTTGTTGTGCGGTTTTTATATGAATGAGTTGTTGCTGAAACTATTGCCGCGCGACGATCCGCACGAAATTTTGTTCGACATCTATGCTCAATCGCTAATGGATTTGAGCAAACAACTAAATTTGCCGGAAGTGTTGCGCCGCTTTGAATTGGGTTTGCTCCGTGAGCTGGGTTACGGCTTACAGCTTGAGCATGAGGTAAGTTCGGAAGAACCAATCGTCGCAGCAAATGTTTACGGCTATATTGCGGATCGCGGGCCAATCGCGCTGCGCGGCGATGGAAACCAGGTACAATTTCGCGGCAAGACCTTACTTGATTTACAGCGTGAAGATTTTTCTGATCCGCAGACCTTGGCGGAGAGCAAACAACTGTTGCGCCTGCAGATTAAGCATCATTTGGGACAACAAGAATTACAAACACGACAGCTTTTGCGGGACCTACAAGAACTATGATTCAACTGGGCGTTAACATCGATCACATTGCGACGATTCGAGAGGCGCGGCGCACCTATGAGCCGGACCCGGTGTGGGGCGCGGTGGAAGCGCATCTCGGCGGCGCGGATGGCATTACGGTACATCTGCGTGAAGACCGCCGGCATATTCAAGATCAAGACGTCCGGCGCTTGCGCGAGCTGACGCATATCAAATTGAATTTGGAGATGGCGGCAACCGATGAGATGGTCAAAATCGCCTGTGGTATCAAACCCGAAATGGCAATGCTGGTGCCGGAAGGCCGCCACGAAATTACCACCGAAGGGGGTTTGGATGTCGCTTCACAAGAAGCGCGGCTGAAGGGCGTTGTCGCGACGTTGGCGACGGCGGGCATTGTTGTGAGTGTGTTTATCGACGCCGATATTAAGCAAGTGCAAGCCTCGCAGCGCATCGGCGCAAAAGTTTGCGAGATTCACACGGGGCCTTATGCGCATGCGTTTCGTCAACATGGTCGTGATGCCGAGAGCGAAGCAGTGGTTGCGGAGTTGGAGAAAATCGCGAACGCAGGGAACACAATTCGGGATATGGGCATGCGCTTTAACGCCGGGCATGCGCTCAATTATTTCAACGTGCAGCCGGTTGCGCGACTCGTCGGTGTACGCGAATTGCATATCGGCCATGCTATTGTCAGCCGCGCGGTATTCATCGGTATGCGCGAGGCGGTGCGTGAAATGAAAGCGCTGATGACACAAGTGGCCGGAATCGGCGCATGATCTATGGCATCGGCACAGACATTATCGCCGTGCATCGTATCGAACGTGTTTTAACACAATATGGCCGGCGTTTTGCCGAGCGGATTTTGGCGCCACAAGAACTCATCGAATTCGACAAACATAAAATGAAAACACGATTTTTGGCGAAGCGTTTCGCCGCAAAAGAAGCTTTTAGCAAGGCGATGGGCACGGGCATTCGCAAGCCGGTCACGTGGTGTTATATCGCCGTAGGCCACGATGCGCGAGGCAAACCGATCATCGACGCTCATCCCGATTTGCAACAACGCATGGGTGAATTGGGTATTGTCGGTAGCCATGTTTCAATTACTGACGAGCAAGATACTGCGGTCGCGTTTGTCGTTTTGGAGAGCGCATAGTGGGCCCGGTAATGATCGACGTTGCGGGGCTTGAGCTCACGGCGGAAGACCGGGAGCGGTTAAGTCATCCGTTGGTGGGCGGCATTATCTTGTTTGCACGTAACTATGCATCGCCCGCGCAGTTGATGGCGCTGACGCAAAACATCCGCGCGCTTCGTTCGCCGCCATTGCTCATCGCGGTGGATCACGAAGGCGGGCGTGTACAGCGCTTTCGCGAAGGCTTCAGCAAGATTCCGCCGATGCGAACGTTCGGGCAAATGTGGGATAAAGATCCCGCTAAAGCAAAAGAGATGACGAAGAAAATTGGCTACGTCGTTGGTGCGGAATTGTTGGCGCATTCTGTCGATTTCAGTTTCGCGCCGGTGTTGGATTTGGACTACGGCGAGAGTTCGGTAATCGGCGATCGATCGTTTCATCGCGATCCTGTTGCCGTGACGGAGTTGGCACGCGAATTAATCGCGGGTTTTGCTGATGCGGGCATGGGTTGGGTCGGCAAACATTTTCCCGGCCACGGCTTTGTGCGCGCGGATTCCCATCACGAAGTGCCGATCGATAGCCGTTCCTTTGATGAAATCGAGCGCGACGATTTAATGCCGTTTCGCGCACTCGTCAGTGTCGGCATGGGCGGAATTATGCCGGCCCATGTGATTTATCCCGACGTCGATGCCTTGCCCGCCGGTTTCTCTTCGTTTTGGCTGAAAGATATTTTGCGCGATCAGTTGGAATTCGCGGGTGTTATTTTCAGCGACGATCTTTCTATGGAAGGCGCAAGCACCGCTGGTGGTGTAGTCGAGCGCGCATCAGCGGCGTTGGAGGCAGGCTGCGACATGGTGCTGCTATGTAACAACAGTCAGCAAGCCGATAAGCTCTTGAGCGGGCTGAAAGTCGAAGCAACTCGCGAATCGATCGCTCGTTGTGCGCAAATGCGCGGCAACCCGACGGGGCAACGAGTTGCATTGACGGATAATCCGCACTATGTGAGCTGTTTAAGTGCGATTAAAACGCAAGGACTGGCGTAGCGATAGTTCGTTTTTAAACGCTATAGAATGCCTGAAGAACCGCGCCGATATTGGCTCGTGGCGTGGTCAAAAAGAGGGATTTGGGCGTTACAAAAAAAAGCGGGAATACCGAGGCTGGAGCGGTATTCCCGTTAGAAAAAGTGTCCGAGAGGCGGTTAGCCGTTTAATAAAGCCGTATCGTATTCCTGTGATGCAGTTGATGTGGTTTCCATCAGGTAGGGCGCAACGCTTGGCAATGAGACCCGCGAGCGACGTTTCGGTTCATAACCTATACAGTCAATCTTTTCAGGGTAGCCCGGTAAGTCAAGTCCACAAATATCACCAGAAGTCACACGATTCGGTCCACCGAACGAGATGACAAATTCTACCGTACGGTACTGGCAGTTTGGACATAGATTTTGGCACTTATTATCCATCCATTCTCCTAAGCGATTTACTTTTGCTTGATCTAATTACAGGTGTCTCGATTAGGTTAAAGCAAGGGCTGTGCCAGTTATAAAATATCCTTATAAAACAATTATATAGGTTTTTTGTGACGAAAGTTTACAGATTTTAGCTGCAGATGATGAAGGAAAACTGTCGCCGATATGCGACAGCATCTTTTCGGAGAATATTAAGCTGTTGTTTTGATACAAAAAACTCCGTCGCCGACGGGCGACATCAAGAGAGTTCTTTGAATGAACCCGGATTGAGTTCGTTTCGCTGCAGTAATTTGTAGAACTCGGTGCGGTTACGTTTTGCCAAACGTGCGGCCTGGCTGACGTTACCATTGGTAATTTTTAATAGCTGAGCAAGATAATCTCGTTCGAAACGGCGCCGGGCCTCTTCAAACGAGGGCACCATCGCCGAATCGCTTTGCAAGCACTTTTGTACGAGCGCGACCGGGATAATATTCGTCGTACATAGCGCAAGTGTTTGTTCCACAATGTTATATAGCTGGCGAACATTGCCGGGCCACGGTGCCAACACCATCTGCTCCATCGCCTCAGGCGCGAATCCATTGACCTGTTTTTCGTAGCGCTTGTTCAAGGTCTCCAGAAAGTGGGAGGCCAAAAGCGGAATATCTTCCCGCCGGTCTCTTAAGGGTGGCAGAAGTAGGGCGACGACGTTTAGGCGGTAATACAGGTCCTCACGGAAGGTCCCTGCGCTTAGCGCTTCTTCCAAGTTGCGATGGGTTGCGGATATGATGCGCACATCGATTGGGACCGTCGAGGTCGATCCTACGGGCCGGACTTCGCGTTCCTGCAGGACTCGAAGTAATTTTACCTGTACCGACAAAGGCATATCGCCGATTTCGTCTAGAAATAGCGTGCCTTTATTGGCTGCTTGAAATAGGCCAGGATGATCTCGCATAGCACCGGTAAACGAACCCTTCATGTGCCCGAACAATTCAGACTCAAGCAAAGGTTCCGGAATTGCGCCGCAATTAACTCCGATGAAGGGTTTTTCGCGGCGTTTGCTGCCAAAATGAATGGCGCGCGCAAGTAATTCTTTTCCACTACCGCTTTCGCCGTGAATAAAGACGTTCGCATCGCTCTCGGCCATCAGGCGTGCTTGGCTAAGCAGATCTTGCATTTTTGCGCTGCGGGTAATGATTTCGTGTGCCCATGGCACGTTGTCCTTACCGGAATCTGAGGTCGCCGCATGGCCAGAGATGAGAAGTGCTTTCTCAACTTGAGCGAGCAAAGTCTTGCTATCAAATGGTTTTGTTAAATAACCAAACACGCCGCTTCGGATGGCGGTAACCGCATCGGGCACCGTACCATGCGCAGTCAATATGATGACCGGCAAAGCAGGATTGTTTTGATGGATCGCCGCGAACAGGGCCATTCCGTCCATTCCCTGCATACGCAAATCAGATATGACAAGGTTCGGCCTTGAGTGTGCAAGACACGCTAAGGCTTTTTCTGCGCTATCTACTGCAGTGACATCGTAACTTGCGCCTGTTAGTCGGATCGACAGCAATCGTAGCAACTCGGTGTCGTCGTCTACCAACAGAATCTTATGTTTCGCGGTTAATGTCATTTCTTCGGTTCAGGTTTGGCTTGCTGCTGACGCTCAATTAATGTCTTTTCAATGTTCGCAAGCGCGTCGAGTTTTTGCTGCAAATTATCGGCTCGCTTTTGCTCGTCTTTCAATTTTTGTGCAAGCATCGATATGGCCTGGTTATTGTCTTCTTGTTTAGCCTGAATCGAGGTTTGTAACGTATCGTATCGTTTCTGCTCATCTTTCAATTTCAAGGTCTGAGCTTGAATCGCTTCGTCCTGTTTCGCTGTAAGCGATTCCAGACGTTTCTGATCGTCCCGGGCACGCTGCATGTTTTCGTCGTGGCGAGTTTCCTTATAGAGCTGTGTCTGCAACAGGTTGGCTAGGTTACGAAGCGCATTCTCTTCTTCCTTTTCCTCCTTGATGGTATCCTGAAGCAAGTTTAATGCCCGCGTAGAATCTTGAACGCCGGTGACAGGCAAACTAAGCAGTAAAGCCAGCTTAATTCTGTTGAATGCGTTCGGCGTCCCTTGTAACGCGCGATTGGCATCGGCGAATTCGCGCAGCACCTTTTCTTTCGGCGCCTTTCGCATTGTCAGGTAGTAATCGATAAGGCTATCGGAATCGCTTCGAATGCCTTGAGCCGCGGCTACTTTATCAGCATCCGGAACGGAATCTAATGGTTTCTGCGACGCCGTTCCGGTCGAAGTGCCCGGATACGCGGGGTTTCTGTAATTATTGGTACAGCCAAAGAACATCAACGTTGTCATCCCGACAACCAGCCATGCAATCCTAGTCGTTTTCATTTTATCTCTCTTGGTTTTGCGGCAATGTCACCCGGAAATGCGCACCCGGCTTGCCGTTTTGTACGATTTCAACATGCCCGTTATGGGCCAAAACAAACTCCTTAATAATCGCAAGCCCCAGCCCGGTTCCCTCGCTTGCGTTTCGCTGCGGTGTTCGGCCCTGGTAAAAGGCCTCAAAAACCCGATCCCGATCCTCTTCTGAAATGCCTGGACCTTGGTCGGAAATATCGATCGTCACCTTGCTGCCATGCTGACGAAGATCCATTATAGTCGCTCCACCCAACGGCGAAAACTTGATTGCGTTGGACAACAAATTATCGATGACGATTCGTATTTTCTCCGAATCTGCGCGAATCGGTAACGTATCTGGACTGATCAAATTGAATCGAAGTTCCTTTCGTTTCATGGCCAGTTTTTGTTCTTCGGCGACCGCGACCACGGTGCGTCGCAAATCGAAATCTTCGAACTTCAAAAACCCCTTATGTACTTCGGCCGCGCCAGCAGCACTTAAGTTCAGCAAGTCGTATATCAATTTCTGAAGCTGGTTAGTCTTGTGCTGCAATATGGTGGCAATTTCATGTTGTTCGGGCGTTAATTTGCCGACGACTTCATCAACAAGAATTTGACTACCTTCGCGTAGCGCGGCAAGTGGCGTTTTGAGTTCATGCGACACATGTTGGAAGAATTTTGTTTTCTGTTCTTGGAGATCGTAGAGTCGCTGCCTGAGCCAGTCCAATCGTTGACCGAGGTCCACCAGATCTTGTGGGCCCTGAACGTCTATCGGCGTCATTAGCTGACCGTCGCCGATACGGCGAATGCCAGTGTAGATTTGGCGGAATGGCCGCGTGATTACAAACGTGAACACAATTGAAAATAACAACGCAAGTGGGATAGGTGCTAATAGTTGCCAAAGTAATATTTCTCGTGCGCGATTCGAAGCAAGGCTCAGTGCTTCAGCCTCACGGCCAATAACGACATCGCTTTGCGCCAATATCGATTTGCCAAGTTGATCTAGTTGACCGAATAGGGCAACACTCTCCTCGACTTTGAAAGGTCGAAGAGGAATGCCTTGAATCATTTCGAAGAGCTGATTCTCTACGCCAGTCAATTCTTTTAGTTTTGCGCGTTGATCCAGATCAAGTGCCCGCGCGCTAAGGGTCCGCGCGGCGGTTTGAACTTCATTGTGAAGTTTGGCATAGCCTTCCAGGAGTTTTTGGTCTTCCACGACGAGGTATTGGCGCGTCACCCGTTCCATATCGGTGATGCGCTGAATTAGCAGTCGACTGTCTTGGGTAATGCGGACTGCTTCGAATACCGCGCGTTGACCACGACCGGCAAGCAACTCCAAATTGCTCGCGACGTTGTAAAACGCAAATGTTAGCGGAAGCAAAATTAAAACCAAACCGACCAAGATCAATCTGGTGAGGGATTTTGGATAGTACCGCATGATTAATTCACGATGGCCTACGCCATGAATACAACGCCAACAGGCCGAATAATGCAAACAACGCCGGCAGCCATCCGATTGCAGTTGGCACCGATGCGCGCTGCGCCACGTTGCCCTTCGATAGTTGCATGACTAAATCGGCCGGCAAAACCAGTCGTGCGTAGCCGAGGCCATTCTCCTGCGCGAGCTGTTGCAGATACGCTTCCTTGATTGAGGAAAGATGTTCTGTCGGGGTACGTTTTTTTGCTTCGGACGCCGCTTGATCTACGTCAGCCATTTTTTCGCCCGACACGCTACTAGCGCGCCCTTGGGAATAGACGTCGATCTGCGCAACTTCGTCGGCGCGCCAGAATCCCAGGGCGTTGCCATCGGGGTCGAATTTGGGAATAGGTGAAAGTTCGCCGCCGCCGACACCAATTAACATGCCTTGAACTTCACCCGACTTCACGTCGATCCGTGGACGATTGCGTAAGTTAATGGGCGGCGCCTCGTGGCCGTCTGTAATGAACACCAAACTTGGTCTGGGTTCAACAGCCACGGCCATTTTGAGTCCCCAATTTAAACCTTTGGCAATTTCGCTCCCCCCGGCCCAAGCCATTTTGCCGCTGATCTGATTGATAGATGCGGACAATTCCGAGTAGTTGCCACAGACTTCAACCGGGGTTAACAACAGAAATGATCGATATTCCGCAAAGATTGCCAGTCCCATGCGCGAACCGCATGGCATTTCCGTCAGCGATTTTTGCAGCACGTCCCTAACCACCTGAATACGACTTACCGCTTTATCGCCAATTTGATAATCACGCGTATTCATACTCTGCGACACATCGATGACGAAAATGCTATTGAGAATATCTTTTTGAAACGGAACAGTTGGCCGCAGCAGCGCAACAAAAATGAAGGCTAATATCACCAGTAAACACCAGCTGGTACGATGCAGTCGGCGCAACAGAACCCTAATCCGCCGCATTAAGGCAACCCAAGCGTAAAACCACGCATAGTCGTAGGCGCACGCTCCGATTGTTGCGGTGGTGGCAGGTCGGCGTCGTCGCTGTCGTCCGGATCCGGAACCAAACGTAGCGCTCGTTCCAAATTGTATTTAGCATCCCAATTCGCCCGGTCGGCGCGCAATAGAGAACGATAGGTATCCTTCGCGAGTTCGGCCAACGGCAACGCCAGATTTTGATTGCCGGTCCCAGACAACTCCATCGCCTTGAACAGGTAACCGTTTGCACGATTGTATTGCGCCGCGCGGGCCATTTCTACGTCCGCCAAGCGTTCCACTTGCTTGTAGAGCGCCATCGAACGTTCACGATCACCCTTTTGTGCGTAGTAATAAGCCTGGGCAAACTTGCCTCGCGCGGGTAACGTCGTAGTATTCCCAATAATCGAGCCATCTGCGATAGTGGAATTCAATCGCGCGGTGGTCCACCAACTGTAGCCGTCAAAGGCGATTAATCCGAGCAGAACCACAAAAATTCCGCGGAGCCATTTATGCAGATTGACTTTTAACGCCACGCTTTCACCTCGATGAATTTCGTAGCTAATAACGCAACCAACAGGAGCGCCGCCAACAGATAACACTCCCACGAAAGGTCACGGCGCGGAACAATTTCGTTAAAGCTGATGGGTAAATTCTCCAGTCGATTCACATCTTGAACGGCACGCAAGATTGCGCTGGAGCTTTCCGCTTCGTAGGCTTGATAGGGCGTTTTCATCTTTTTGAAGAAATCGTGCAATGCGATCTCAGGGGAAGCATTGATGCCCGCTTCAGGGTCTGCCGGCTCCGTAAACAAACCGGGACTATTGATCGAGCGCAAGTAAATCCAATACAGGCCGACGCGGTTACGTCGCATTAAGTTTCCGAGTTTTTCGCGGGTGGCCGAATCGATTCGTGCACCACCATCCGAAACCAAGAGAATAATCCGCGAGCCGGTGTAGGGCTGGTTGTCAAAATACGATAAGGATGCGAACAGACCGCGCGCCATGTCGGTTTCCGAAAGGCCTCGTCCGATATCGCCGGCGCGAATCGCCGCTTGAATCACCTCTTGTTTTTGCGTGAAATCCAGAATATGCATTGGATAGGCGCTGAAACCCACCATGCCAAACATATCTTGCGGACGTTTCGCAGCAAAGTCCGCCAAAATTTTGCGCGCAACTCTACCTTTGATTTCTCGCTGCTCCACTTCGTTAAAGACCTTGCTCGGATCGTGGTTAACGCGTCCCTGATTGAAGGATTCGTCCATGCTGCGACTGCGATCTAGCAATATCACGATTTGCGCCCCGAGTCCGACCCGTTCTACGCTGACTTCAGAGCGATGGATTCCAGATAAGCCGACAATTAGCGCGGCGATTGTGCCGGCCGCAATCAGTTTGAGTAGGAGTCCAATGAGTTGGCCAATATAGTCAGGCGGCAGTAAACGCAGCCAACCATAATTTAGCGGTTGGCGATCCGTTCGAAAAAATGGTAACAACGCAAGCGGTAAAAGTAAAAGTACCCAGGGATAGGCAAACTCAAGTTTCAAGCGATACCCCGTTCAATATCGCGCCAGGCACGACAAAATTCCAACATCCAGTCGATCGAGGCTCGATTGCTAGTGGTGCCGCCGGCAAAAAATTCCTTGCGCGAAACTTGAAAAAACTCTCGCGTCATCGCAACGAGATCAGGCGGCAGCGGCTTTGCCGCCAGGAATTGTTCAACGTTATCGACAAACAACGATTTGCCTGCCGTTTCATTGAGGGCATAATGTATCAGTTCAATCGAACGCGAAAAGGTATTGCCTTCGGTCTGTTTCGCCAGATGGCTAATATCACGAAAAGTGCGAGTGAAAGGCCGTCTTTGTTGCGTGAAATATGGAATACCAAAATAGCGATAGCACCAATAGAGCAACAGTGCGGCCAGTGCCAAGGCGTAGCCGATCATGCGTTGTCGATAGGCTAATGTGTCAATGAATTGTGGCAGCACATCGGAGCGCATCGCCTCAAGACCCTCTCTGGCAAGGACTTCCTCCGGGGTAATTGGCCCAACGGTAATCGGCCATTCGGTGGATTTCACTTCGATTGGTTTATTGGCTCCAAAGAATACAAATCGTTGTGACGGTAACTCAATTACGCGCACTTCCGTTGGCGAGTTCGGCAATTGATACTTCAGCGTCACACGATAAATCCGATGGGTGGGCGTTGACGTTTCGTTGATCGCCAGGCCGCGCAACTCAAGCCATGCGTTAATGCGCCCCAGTGCAGGAAGTTGTTTTTCATCGATGCGCTGGCCGCCGTTAGATGTTAGCGTCAATTCCTGTTCCAACATATCGCCGACGACATAGCCAAACGGCCGGGGATTGTTCGCCGTGATCTCGATTTCCGCGGCTACGCTCGTGACGACCCATAGAAGCATACCGAAAAAAAGGACGATTCGGCTCATGCGTTAACCTCGTGCGGTTCATCGTCAACTTGGAAAAAATACTTGGTGACCTGTTCCGCATCGAAGGCGTCTCTAACGAACAATGGGCGAGTCCCATGTTTCATGAACAATTCGATCAACGCGATTCGCCGCGTCTCGAATTCGGCTTGGATGCGTTCGTGCAACGAGCGCCGCAGCAACACCGTACGACGACGCCCGGTTTCGCTATCTTGAATTGAAACTAAACCGAACTTCGGCATTCGTTGATATTCCGCCCGATCCCACAAGACGAGCGGGCACACTCGATGTGCAGCCAACATTTGAAGCGTATGGATGATGCTTGCGTCGTCGATGTGAAAGTCTGAAACCAAAAAAATCAATCCCTTTTGTCGCGGGAGGTAGGGTTGGATATCCTGCAATCCCGCGACTGATTTCCCCGTGGGTTCAAACCGACGCAAACGCTGAGCGATGTCTAAGCCACCACCGAGCGCATGGGTCGGCGGCATTAGGAAATCGGTACGTACGCTTTCGTCGCAGCCGATGAAAGCAAATCGATCGCCGCTGCGATGCACCGAATAGGCTAGGGATTCGGTAAAGTCAGCCATAACATCAAGTTTATTGCGGATACCGCGAAACCCTATTGACGCTGACAAATCTGCGATCAAATAAACTGGCATTTGGCTTCGCTGGCGAAAACTACGTACAAACCATTGGTCGAACGGATTCGATAGACTTGCGCGAATGTCCAGTCGGCGCGGGTCGGGCGCATCCAATAGCGGTACATTGCCGCGGAATTCCAGGCCGCCCCCCGACTGGGTGCTGCGATGATGTCCCGGCAAATGGCTTTTGGTTCGCCAATCGATTTTGTAATGAAACTCTTTTAACATCGCCAAACATTCTATACGAGATCGGTGTGGCGTCCGCGCGAATGAAGCAAAAATACGCGCTTATCCGAGCGCAATATCGAGGTTCGAGTCGCTTCTAGCGTGTACAATTCAAGTCTCTGATTTAGTGCAACTTGCCTTTCCTTCTAGGTCTCGACCCAAGCAACTATGCGTATCTTGCTCAGTAATGATGACGGTTACTTCGCCCCGGGGCTGCGCCATTTGGCCGAAGCGCTCGCGCAAGTGGGCGAAATTACCGTCGTTGCGCCGGAACGTGATCGCAGTGGTGCGAGCAATTCGCTGACCCTTGATCGGCCGCTGAAGTTAGGCAAGGCGAGTAACGGATATTTTCATATCAATGGCACGCCGACGGATTGTGTGCATATGGCGGTCACCGGATTGCTCGAGCAATTGCCCGATATCGTCGTTTCCGGCATTAATCACGGCATGAATATGGGCGACGATACCGTCTATTCCGGCACCGTCGCGGCAGCAACAGAGGGCTATTTGCTTGGCATTCCCTCTATTGCCGTATCGCTCGTCACGGCGGGAAATAATCACTTTGAAACAGCCGCTCGCGTTGCCTTAGACTTAGTCAAAGAGTTTCGCGCCAACCCCTATGGCGAGCCCATCCTTTTGAATGTGAACGTACCGGACGTGCCGTACGCAGATTTGAAAGGCCGCGAAGTGACGCGCCTGGGCAAGCGGCATAAGGCCGAGCCGATCGTGAAATCGCAAAATCCACGCGGAGAAACAATTTATTGGGTCGGTGCTGCCGGACCCGCGCAAGATGCCGGGGAGGGTACCGACTTTTACGCGACAAAAGAACATCGCGTCTCGATCACGCCCTTGCAAATCGATTTAACTAACTACGCGCAGCTTAATACCGTCAAGAATTGGTTGAAGTAATGACAGCACGCCAAATCGGCATCGGCATGACTTCCCAACGCACCCGTCAGCGTTTGGTCGATCGTTTGCGCGAGGCGGGCATCAAAGACGAACGGGTGTTGGCGCAAATTTATGAAATGCCGCGCCATATTTTTGTCGACGAAGCCTTGGCGAGTCGCGCGTATGAAGATACGCCGTTACCGATCGGTTTTAGTCAAACCATTTCGAGTCCCTACATCGTCGCAAGAATGACCGAGTTGGTTAGAAACGGCCGAGCGCTTGAACGTGTTCTGGAAATCGGCACCGGTTGTGGCTATCAAACGGCGATCTTGTCGCGATTTGCGAAAGAAGTGTATTCGATCGAACGTATTGAAGCGTTGCTCATCAAGGCGCGCGCCAATTTGCGTGAAATTAAGGTGGGGAATGTGCGATTTAAGCATGGTGATGGAAGTCTCGGATTGCCCGAGGCGGGCCCATACGACGGCATCGTGATGGCGGCGGCCGCGATGGAAACCCCGAAAGAAATCCTTGCACAGCTCGCGCCGGGTGGACGATTAGTCTTCCCGAGGGGGCAAGATGAGCAATGCCTGTATACGGTTGAAAACACCGATCAAGGCTTCGTCGAAACTAAATTAGAGTCTGTCAAATTTGTACCGCTGCTTACCGGAGCGGTACGTGCTTAGGCGTCTCAATTGGCGATGGCTTTTTTCGATTTTCTTAAGCGTTGCATTGATTGGATGCGTTACGAACCAGCGTGCGCCCGTTAGAGAGGGTAGTCCTTCGTCGGCCGACAAACCGATAGTGACTAAGCCCGCGTCCGCGAAGCCTGTCGTCGATGCGCCAAAGGTGCCAGCAACGGTCTCGATGGTAAAACCCATCGACGTTAACCCGGCAATCCATACGGTAAAAAAGGGGGAGACGCTATACAGTATCGCGAAACAGTTCGGCTTGAATTACCAGGAACTGGGCGCCTGGAACAATCTTGCCAACGCGAACGCATTGCGTGAAGGCGCCGAACTTCAGCTCACAGCCCCAAGCGCGCGCGGTGGGCAGCCCGGTGCAACGGTTTTGCCGATGAATATCGACCCACAGCCCGAGGGTAAGCCTGTTATCGAGTCAATAAAATTACCACCCCCCTCACCGCCCAAGGCCGACGAATCGCGCATTGACCCGGCGCTTAAAACCGAGCCGAAAGTCGGCCGCATCCCCTATTCAGACGTTGCGTTACAGAAAATTCAGCGCGGCGAAAACATGGCTACGAACCATGTTACCCGTTCGGAAAGCGTGACAGAAACCAAGCCTGAAGCCAATCCCAGCACACCTGACGGCAATGAAAGTTTACAATGGGTTTGGCCCACTAGTGGTAAGATCACTTCCAGTTTCAGTGAGAGTTCGAAAGGACTAGACATAGCAGGGACGCATGGACAGCCGGTGCTAGCAAGTGCCGATGGCCGAGTGTCATATATCGGAAATAGTTTACGTGGTTACGGCAAAATGATCGTAATCATTCATAACAAGAGCCATCTGAGCCTTTATGCGCATAACAGCGCGATTTTGGTTAAAGAGGGACAGTCAGTTTCAAAGGGTCAGAAGATCGCTGAAATGGGAAACAGCGATTCGGAAGACGGCGCAGTGAAGCTGCACTTTGAAATCCGCCGATTGGGGAAGCCCGTTGATCCATCGAAATATTTGCCCAGCGAAAGGTCATCATGAGCCACTCGGTTGCACAAGAAGTTGAAGAAGACGAAGATTTAGTCGACGGTTCGCAAGACGGTGAGCCGGAGGCGGAAGCGGCCGAAGTCGTTGAAGCTGCGAACGATTGGCAGGCTGACGCCACCCAGCTTTACTTGAATGAAATCGGGCAAAATGCCCTGTTGACGGCGGCGGAAGAGCGCGAGCTGGCCTTTAAAGTTCAAGCAGGCGATTTTCCGGCGCGCCAAAAAATGATCGAGCACAATCTGCGGCTTGTCGTGAATATTGCCAAGCATTACGTCAACCGTGGCGTCCCGCTCCTTGATTTGATCGAGGAAGGGAATCTTGGCCTAATCCATGCATTGGAAAAGTTCGAACCGGAACGTGGTTTCCGTTTTTCGACCTACGCGACATGGTGGATTCGACAAAACGTCGAGCGTTGCATCATGAACCAATCGCGCACGATTCGATTGCCGGTGCATATCATTAAGGAACTCAACGTTTACCTGCGAGCGCAACGCCATTTGGAAGCGCGTAGCGAAACAGACCCGACGGCCGAAGATGTCGCGTCTTTACTGGGCAAGGACGTGGAAGAGGTTCGCCGCGTGTTAAACCTCAATGAGCGAATGGCATCGCTTGACGCGCCGCTCGACATTGACCCGAGTTTGTCGTTGGGTGAATCGATCGCCGACGAGCAATGTATTGCGCCGGAAGAATTACTCCAACGCGATGAAGTGATTGGCCGCGTACGTGAATGGATGGAACAGCTAAACGACAAGCAACGCTGGGTGATTGAGCGACGTTTTGGTCTAAACGATCATGATATTTACACGCTGGAAGAATTGGCCGCAACGATGAAACTCACGCGCGAGCGCGTGCGGCAAATTCAGTTAGAAGCCTTAGCGACGTTGAAGCGCGTGTTGCGGCGTAACGGCATGTCGAAGGAAATGTTGTTCTAAGTAAGTTTATTTACCGGTAAATTTTGGCGGACGTTTTTCCAGGAATGCATTAACACCCTCGGAAAAATCCGCCGACGTGGCGGCTAAGCCCTGGGCGTCGCGTTCCCAATCTAATTGTCGATCTAAGTCGTGATTCACAGAGACATCCAACGCTTGCTTGATCAAGCCGAGCGCCACGCTTGGGCCAGCGGCCAGACGTTTTGCGAGCGTTCGCGCTTCGACTAGAAATTCATCGTTCGGTAACACCTTCCAGATTAATCCCCACTGCTGCGCTTGTGTCGCGGAAATTTTTTCGCCTAAGAGGGCCATGGCTTTCGCGCGCGCCATGCCCACTAATCGCGGCAAATAGAACGTCCCGCCGCAATCGGGAACCAAACCGATATTAACGAACGCCTGCAGAAATCCCGCGGACTCGGCGGCGATCACGATATCGCAAGTCAATGCCAAATTCGCGCCGGCGCCGGCTGCGATACCATTCACGGCCGCGACGACAGGTTTTTTCAGGTTATGAATACGGCGAATCAGCGGGTTGAAATTATCGTTAAGACTCTTACGAACCAGCTCGCCTTTTTCGCCGGGTTGACCTTGCCGAACATTCAAATCTTGCCCGGCACAAAATCCACGTCCAGAACCAGTGATCAACACGGCACGTATCGCGCTATCGCCCTCGATCAACTGAAATACTTGATGCAACTCTCGCAGCATGTCGGGATTAAAGCTATTCAATTTATCCGGGCGATTCAGCGTGATTTCCGCGACGCCATCGGCAATGCCAAGGAGCAAGGTGGTGTAAGTCATAGGTGTCGATAACGCTTTGCTTTAGAATAACGTCATTCTATCTGTTAAAAATTTAGGTTCGGAGAATTTCCATGAGTTATGAAAACATTTTGGTTGAAACCCGCGGCAATGTGGGCCTCATTCGCCTCAATCGCCCACAGGCGCTGAATGCCCTGTCACCCGCACTGGTTAAGGATCTTGGCCAAGCGCTCGATATTTTTGAGGAAGACGACAACATTCGCGCGATGGTGATTACCGGCAGCGATAAAGCCTTCGCGGCTGGAGCGGACATCAAGGTCATGCAGAATTTTAGTTACATGGATACTTACAAATCCAACTACATTACCGATGGCTGGGAGCGCGTCGCGCAATGCCGCAAGCCGTTGATTGCGGCGGTTGCCGGATTCGCGCTCGGCGGCGGTTGTGAAATGGCCATGATGTGCGATTTTATTTTGGCGGCCGAAAATGCCAAATTTGGCCAGCCGGAAATCAAACTCGGCGTCATACCCGGCGCGGGCGGCACGCAGCGTTTGACGCGCTTCGTAGGTAAATCCAAGGCAATGGAAATGGTGCTCACCGGCCGCATGATGGACGCGCAAGAAGCCGAGCGCAGCGGGCTTGTCTCCCGCATCGTGCCGCTTGCCGATTTGGTTGAAGAGGCCATCAAAGTCGCGCAACAAATTGCTGCTCTCTCCTTGCCCATCGTGATGATGGCGAAAGAATCCGTCAATCGATCCTACGAAACGTCGCTTGCCGAAGGCATTTTGTTCGAGCGGCGCGTATTTCATTCGGCGTTTGCAACTGAAGACCAGAAGGAAGGCATGGCGGCCTTCATTGAAAAACGCAAGCCTGTATTCAAGCATCAATAGATGACCGTTCGCACTCGTTTCGCGCCTAGCCCGACGGGCTATTTACACATTGGCGGCGCGCGCACCGCGCTGTTTTCTTGGGCCTACGCGCGCAAGCATGGCGGCAAATTTATTTTGCGCATCGAAGACACGGACGTTGAACGCTCCACGCCGGAATCGACGCAAGCCATTCTCGATGCCATGGACTGGTTAGGTCTCGACTACGACGAAGGCCCGTTCTATCAAATGAAGCGCTTGGATCGTTACCGCGAAATTGTCGAGCGTTTAGTTGCGGAAGGTAAGGCGTATCACTGTTACGCGAGTAAAGAGGAGCTCGACGTGATGCGCGAAGGTCAACGCGCGCGCGGTGAAAAACCACGCTACGACGGCCGCTGGCGTCCTGAAAACTCGAAAGGTAAAACGCCACCGGCCGGCGTGCAACCACTGATCCGTTTTCGCAATCCCGATGATGGCGACGTAACCTGGAACGATCTGGTCAAAGGCCCGATCACCATTTCCAATCGTGAATTAGACGATCTCATCATCATGCGCGCGGACGGCGTGCCGACCTACAATTTCGGCGTGGTTGTTGACGATCTCGACATGGCGATGACACATATTATTCGCGGCGACGATCACGTCAACAACACGCCACGACAGATCAATATTTTCCGTGCGCTCGATGCGAGGTTGCCGGAGTTTGGTCACGTGCCAATGATTCTCGGCGACGACGGCGAACGCTTATCGAAACGTCACGGCGCGGTGAGCGTGATGCAATACGAAGAGGAAGGTTTTTTGCCGAAAGCGTTGCTGAATTATCTCGCGCGCCTTGGTTGGTCGCACGGCGATGACGAATTGTTTACCATGGAAAAATTCGTCGAATGGTTTGATCTAACCAATATCAGCCGCTCGCCCGCGCGCTTCGACGGTGAAAAATTGTCGTGGCTGAGTCAACAATATCTTAAGGAAACGAGCAATACGCAATTGACGAAATTAGTCGTCCCCAGATTGCGCGAGCGCGATTGTGTCGTGGAGGTGGGCGATGCTAAGCTCGAAGCGATCGTTGAGTTACTCAAGCCACGCGCGACAACCTTGGAAAATTTAGCCGACAGCGCCGTCTATTTTTATCGCGACGTTCAGCCGAATGACGCATTGATCGCGGAACATCTCAAGCCTGAAATATTGCCGGTACTCGCCGAGCTCGTGGGAAAATTACAGGCTATCGCGTGGAACAAAGAAGCGATTAACGTTGCGCTCAAGGAAACCCTTGCAGCCCACAAACTAAAGCTAGGTCAAATCGGTATCCCCCTGCGCGTCGCGGTGTCGGGGGGCACGCAAACGCCGTCGTTAGATGTAACGTTAGAGCTCATTGGCCGTGAAAACGTGGTTGCACGAATTAAGCGGCAACTCAGTTAAGGAAGCTCTGATTTATTCCGATTTCGTCGCGATACTGCGTTGCTCGCAAAAAATATCTCCTTACATATCAAACATATGCTGCGTCGATATTTTTCACTCGCGCCTTGTCTCGCTTAGAACTCGGAATAAATCAGAGCTTCCTTAATTTAAAACCAAATGCCGATGCCCTGTGAGCCAATATCCATGCGCTCCTTAGGGCATGCATCGCCAGGAGCCGCCATGGATGACACACCTGGCGATGCGGTTGTTTTGTTATATAACACTAATTTCAGAATCGACATAAATGCGTTTGCTGACGGGCGCAGGCGCTGACGAAAAATTCGATCATTTCGAGTAGTCCCAAGCCAAATAAATATTTTCTAAACGCATGTCGAAATCGGTAGCCCTACTGCGTCATCACCGTGACCCCGGACGTCGGGGCAATCTAATCACAAAGGAATGACCATGCAATACATGATCCTGATCTACGGCGATGAAAAGAATTTCGCAATGAGGGCAAATAATCCGGAAGCCCAAAAGCAAATGTACGCCGCGTTCAAACAGTATGGCGAAGACATGCGCGCCGCAGGCGTGCTGCGTGGTGGCGCGGAGCTTAAACCGACCAGTACGGCGACTACGGTGCGTGTCAAAAACGGAAAGACGGTAACCCACGATGGTCCCTTCGCCGAAACGAAGGAACAGCTTGGGGGCTATTACACGATTGACGTCCCTAACCTTGATGATGCCGTGAAGTGGGCAGCGCGTTGCCCGGCGGCGCAAGGCGGCTCAATCGAAGTACGGCCGGTCGGCTTGACGCCGGATACACTGTAACCGTCCACGAGCGTCAGTAATCGCCTATGCCGACGCTCGTCATCGACAGCATTTGCCGCAGCGAAGGCGCCCGCGTGTTGGCGGGGTTGATTCGTCGCTTCGGTGATTTTGACCTCGCCGAAGACGCGCTGCAGGACGCATTCGCTAAGGCGATCGAAGTCTGGCCGACGCAGGGATTACCGACCGTGCCTGCCGCCTGGCTCACCACGGTCGCACAGCGACGCGTGCTCGATCTTTTACGCCGACGTCAAAGCGGGCCGTTCTATACCGACGAGCCCCCAGATATTGCCGCGCCCGAATGGGACGCTGGCGATTCGCAGCCAGCCGATCAATCCGGCGTCGAAGATGACCGCTTGCGGCTGCTGTTCACTTGTTGCCATCCTGCGCTTGCGCAGCCGGCGCAGATCGCCCTCTCATTGCGAACCCTATGCGGTCTATCGACACGCGAGATCGCCCGCGCGTTTCTTGAACCCGAAGCTACCACCGCCCAACGCCTTGTCCGGGTGAAACGAAAAATACTCGAAGCACGAATTCCTTACGAAGTACCAAACCGCGAAATCCTGCCGGAGCGACTGCAAGTCGTGCTCAGTGTGGTCTATTTAGTCTTCAATGAGGGCTACGCCGCGACCGACACGCCCGGCCTGCTGCGTCCGGACCTCTGCGCGGAGGCGGTCCGCCTCGGGCGCCTGGTGGTCGAGCTGATGCCCCAGGAACCCGAAGCACGCGGCCTCTTGGCGCTGATGTTGCTGCAGGATTCGAGACGCGACACGCGCGTGGGCAGCGACGGCGCCATCGTGCCGCTCGAAGAGCAGGATCGCGCGCGTTGGAACCGCGATGCTATTGTCGACGGTCTCGTGCAACTCGACGCGGCACTGGCCATACGCCAGCGCGGCCCCTATCAACTACAAGCTGCGATTGCCGCGTTACACGCTAAATCTGCACGCGCAGAAGACACCGACTGGCAACAAATTTCCGCGCTCTATATTGGATTGCTACGGGAACAGCCAAGCGCTGTGGTGGAACTCAATGCCGCGGTCGCACACGCAATGGCCGAGGGCCTAGAAAGCGGCCTCGATTGGATCAACCAACTCACAGAACGTGAAGAACTCAGCAGCTATTACCTGTTACCCGCCGCGAAAGCAGATTTGCTGCGCCGGCTCGGGCGGTATAGCGACGCGCGCGAGGCTTACTGCGCCGCGATCGTACTAGTGCAAAATCCGGCAGAACGAAAATATCTCGAGAAACGCCTCGCGACTTGTCGCGATTAAAATTTCCCGAAAACCAAGTCCATTTGCCTGAGGTTTGCAGATTAGAAACAGTAGGGCGAATCCCGCAGGAAAACGTGGCAAAATACCGTTTTAGACGCTCGATAACGTTAAGGTCAAAATGAAAGCAGTATTGTGTAAGACTTGGGGTGCGCCCGAAAGTTTGGTTGTCGAGGATATTGCGGCGCTCAAGGCGGGGCCAGGGCAGGTGGTTGTCGGCGTGAAGGCATGCGGTGTAAATTTCCCCGATACGTTGATCATCCAAGGTAAGTATCAATTCAAGCCGGAGATGCCGTTTTCTCCCGGCGGCGAAGTGGCCGGAGAGGTTAAAGCAATTGGCGAAGGCGTGACCGGCGTGAAGGTTGGCGACCGCGTGATCGCATTTACCGGTTGGGGCGGATTCGCGGAAGAAGTCGTCACGACACCCGATAAGCTTTTGCCCATGCCGGCAGGAATGGATTTTGCCATTGCTTCATCGTTTGTGATGACCTACGGCACTTCGCATCACGCGTTGAAGCATCGCGCCGAACTCAAGGCTGGCGAGACTTTGCTGGTGCTCGGCGCGGCGGGTGGTGTCGGTTTAGCCGCCGTAGAAATCGGTAAGGTGATGGGCGCGAAAGTAATCGCCGCGGCGTCGACGGCAGAAAAACTCGCCGTCTGTAAGGCCCACGGCGCCGATGAGTTAATCAATTATTCGACAGAAGATTTGCGCGGGCGCCTTAAAGAATTAACCGGCGATAAAGGTGTCGATGTCGTCTACGATCCCATCGGCGGGCAATATTCCGAGCCGGCGCTGCGTTCGACAGGGTGGAAGGGCCGATTCTTGGTGGTGGGCTTTGCCTCCGGCGAAATCCCTAAAATCCCATTGAACTTGACACTGCTCAAAGGCAATTCCATCGTCGGCGTTTTTTGGGGCGATTTCACGCGCCGCGAGAAAAAACTCAACATGGAATCGCTGCAGGAACTCGGCGCGTGGTACGCCGCCGGAAAATTAAAGCCCCTGGTGTCGAAACAATATCGCCTGGAAGAAGTTGCGACGGCGTTGAACGATATGATGCAGCGCAAAGTCACCGGTAAAGTCGTGTTAGTGCCTTAACCAAAAGGAGAGTCGCATGAACGAATTCGAAGTCAATCGCCCGATGCACCAAGTACCGACCTTCGCTACGGTCGAGCAGCAGCGTCGCCATATGAAAGAGCGCCTCGCGGCCGGATTTCGTTTGTTCTCGAAGTTCGGATTTGACGAAGGCGTCGCCGGCCACATCACCATGCGCGATCCCGAGTACAAAGAATGTTTTTGGGTGAATCCGTTCGGCATGCATTTCAGCCAAATTCGCGTGTCGGATTTGATCTTGGTTGATCATGCCGGCAAAGTGTTGGAAGGCAAACACACCTACAACACTGCTGCGTTCGCGATTCACTCGCGCATTCACAAAGCGCGGCCGGATGTGATCGCGGCGGCGCATTCTCATTCGCTCTACGGCAAAGCCTGGTCAAGCCTGGGTCGTCCGCTTGATCCGCTGACGCAAGACGCCTGCGTATTTTTCGAAGACCATTCCGTTTACAAAGAATTTAACGGCGTGGTGTACAACGTGGAGGAGGGTGATCGCATCGCCGAATCTCTCGCGCAACAGAAGGCCTGCATCATGCAAAATCACGGCAACCTCACCGTCGGCACCAGCGTCGACGAAGCCGTGTGGTGGTTCATTACCATGGAGCGTTCCTGCCAAGCGCAATTGCTCGCAGAAGCAGCAGGAAAGCCGATCTTGATCGACCGCGTGAATGCGGAATTGACCAAAAAACAAATCGGAACGCACGAAGCGGGTTGGTATCAGTTTCAGCCGCTATGGGATCGGATTAGTCGCGAGCAACCGGATTTGTTTAACTAGTTTGAGCAAATTCTTTCACGAAGAATGCAAACCTTTTAAGTTGTCATCCCCGCGAAGGCGGGGATCCATGTGGCTCAAATTGTTTCCTGAAATAGCCGTTGAAGCGTAAAGTTTCGCACCCGCGCGAGCGTAGGCCCCACTGGGTTCCCGCCTGCGCGGGAACGACAACTAAAACCAATGATTCTCCGAATAACTCATGACTGATTTGCATTGGCAATCCATTGACGAATTGGCAGGCACGATTCGCCGCAAAGAAATTTCCAGTCGCGAGCTGCTCGATCTGCAACTTGCACGCATTGATGCGCTAAACGGCAAACTCAACGCCGTCGTAACGTTTGATATAGAAAGCGCGCGGCAACGCGCTGGAGAAATGGATGCGGCCACGGCTCGCGGCGAGTTCAAAGGCCCACTACATGGCATCCCCATCACGATCAAAGATTCATTCGAAACCGCCGGCTTGAAGACGACTTGCGGTGCGCCGATTTGGCGCGATCATGTGCCTTCCGCGAATGCCGACGCGGTGCAACGCTTGATCGATGCCGGCGCTGTGATCATCGGCAAAACCAACACACCGATTTTTGCCGGCGATGTGCAAACGTTTAACGATTTATTCGGCACAACCAATAATCCGTGGGACATCAGCCGTACGCCAGGCGGTTCTTCAGGTGGCGCGGCTGCAGCCGTTGCCGCGGGCATGACGCCGTTTGAATTAGGCAGTGATATCGGTGGCTCGATTCGCACACCGGCGCATTTTTGCGGCATCTACGGTCATAAGGCGAGTTACGGTTTGATTTCATTGCGCGGCCATATACCCGGTCCGCCCGGCACGCTGGCCGCATCCGATCTTTCCGTTGCTGGCCCGCTTGCGCGTAGCGCCGAAGACTTGAGTTTACTACTCGACATACTGGCCGGACCTAATCAAGCCGATAGTGCGGCGTGGCGCTTAGAGTTACCGCCGCCGCGTCACAATAAGCTAAAAGATTTTCGCGTTGCACTTTGGCTCGACGAACCCGATTGTCCGATCGATAACAGTGTTCGTGCCGCATTGGAATCGACTGCGAACGCGTTGCGAAAAGCCGGCGTAAAAGTCGACGACAAACCACAATTGTCGATTAAATTATCTGATGCGTTTCGAACTTATTTACGGCTGATGTGGCCGCTGGTGTTTGCCGGTATTACCGATGAACAATTCGCGCAATACGTTCAGCGCGCAGACAAATTTTCGTCGGACGATCAGAGTTTGAAAGCTAATTTTCATCGGCAAGCAACGGGGCGGCACCGCGACTGGTTGCGGGCGAACGAGGCGCGCGCCCGTTACCGGGCGGCGATGGCGGAATTTTTCAAACAACACGATGTGTTGCTGATGCCCGTGACGCCGACTTCGGCATTTCCCCACGACCACAGCCCCAACATGATGGAGCGCGTGATTTCCGTTAACGGTCAGTCGCGGCCGTATTTCGATAACTTTTTTTGGATTAATCTCGCGACGCTTTGCTATCTCCCAGCGACCGTTGCGCCCGTTGGCCAATCGCAGAATTTGCCGGTAGGTTTGCAAATTGTCGGGCCTTATTTGGAAGATTGGACGACGATTAAATTTGCATCGCTGATCGAAGATATTGTGGGTGGATTTAAAGCGCCTTCTTTGATGAGTTGAGGTTTGCTATATTTTCTTGGCAATCCCTCATGGCCTTAGGCCACCCCGCCGCCTTCGGCACCCCGTAGGGGCGAGGGGATTCGTAAATCCGTGGCGGGGTAAAAATACGATCCCTTCGCCCCCGCGGGGAGAGGGGTAGGGGTGAGGGAAAGGGCGTAATTTTATTCCAACTAACTAAAATTTTCACAGACAATCTACCAACAACATGCCTAAACAAGATTTCAATTTTTCCCATCGCTTGCGCGTGCGCTGGGCCGAGGTCGACCGCCAGAACATCGTCTTTAACGGTCACTATCTCACCTATTTCGATCTTGGAATGACGGAATATTTACGCGCGCTGGGTTTTCCCTATCCCGATGGATTGATTGAAGCCGGCAGCGACCTGTTCGTGGTCAAGGCAACGGTCGAATACAAAGCCTCGGCGCGCTACGATGACGAGATTGACGTCTATTGTCGGGTCGCGCGTATTGGTCGATCGAGCATCCAATTTTTATTTGAGATTTATCGCGCGGACGATTTGCTTGTCACCGGCGAGAATATTTACGTCAACGCCGATCCGAAAACCAAGCAATCGGCGTCGGTTCCTGAATTCCTTCGCAATGCGATCAACGGGTTCGAACGAGTTAATCCAACGCGGTAGAATCGCCTAATGTAGTCCGCTAAAACGATACCGGAGTCGTCCCATGGAACATAGATCAGCAGTGCCTAGTTCGGTTAAACAAACGTCATTTGCGTGGCGTCGAGCGGGGCAATTTTGCCTTGCGTGCTTGTTTCTGTTCCTTTGGTTTGGTGCACTCGATGAGCGCGAATTTTTTCATCCCGACGAGGGCCGCTACGCGGAAATCCCACGGGAGATGGTCGCTTCCGGTGATTGGGTTACACCGCGTTTAAACGATCTCAAGTACTTCGAAAAACCCGTTCTGCAATATTGGATCACTGCGGCCACATACGTCGCCTTCGGTGAAGAAGAGTTCGTTGCGCGCCTATGGCCGGCGTTCGCGGGATTTTTGACGCTGTTGTTAGTGTATTACATGGGCCGTCGCCTAGTGGGCGTTGGCGCCGGTGTCGTGGCTGCAGCAACGTTGGCAACGACCTTTCAGTTTTTTGTGTTCAGCCAATTATTGACGCTAGACACAGGCCTGTGCTTTTTTTTGACGCTTGCGCTCTATGGATTTTTAGCGACTCAGGATTTGCGCACAACATCTCAACGACGGCGCAACGGCGCGCTAATCATGTGGGTCGCGATGGCGCTCGCGGTGTTGAGCAAAGGCCTCGTCGGTGTGGTGCTTCCGGCCTTAGTGTTAGCGGCTTATGTGTTCATTCAACGCGATTGGAAACTACTGGGCCGTCTGCATTGGGGAGTGGGTGTCCCGGTATTTCTCATCGTCACCTTACCGTGGTTCATTTGGGTTCAGTTACGCAATCCGGAATTCTTTCAATTCTTTTTCGTCCGCGAACATTTCGGCCGCTTTGCTTTGAATGAACATCACCGTTCCGGGGCTTGGTACTACTTTATAGCGATGTTGTTGATCGGTGGCTTGCCGTGGTCGTTTATGTACTTTCGCGCAACGATTGCCTCGTGGCGAAAACCCGCGCTTGAAAATTTTGCCATCAATCCGATTCGTTTGCTGGTGTTGTGGGTTGTGACAATTACTGTTTTTTATAGCGTCTCTCAGTCCAAACTTCCTGGCTATATTTTGCCGGTTTATCCTGCACTCGCATTGCTGCTGGGCTGCGCAGTGCAACGGGAAAGATTGCGGTTGTCGCGGCCGATGCTGCTTGGAATCGCCACATTAGGAATTGCAATATTCGCTGCCGCGCCGTTGTTAATGCGAATTCCAAAGTTTGCGGCGGATGCGGATTTAATCGAGCCCTACATCGCCTGGGCCATGGCCGGTGGCGCAATCATGGCAGCCGTAGGCATTTTCGCCTTGGCCACCAACGTTCGTTACCCGCGCTTTTCGTTGATCACGCTAGGCTTCGGGATACTAGCTTCGCTGCAGGTATTGGTGACGGGTACCGAGCAAGTCGAGGATCTATTTTCCACCGCAACGTTGGTCGACAACGCTCTGGATAAAATTGGTGAATTCGAATCCGATGTGCCGTTTTACAGTTTGGATATGTATGATCAAACGATGCCACACCATCTTGGAAGAACGCTCACGTTGGTGAAATTTAAAGGCGAGTTGGAAATGGGCATCTCTCAAGATCCGGCCAAAGCCGTCGCGAGCATCGAGGATTTTCGTCGCCTTTGGCAAGCGCATTCACAAGCCTATGCGATTATGACTCCCGAGCAGTTGCTGGAAGAGCAAACGCTGGGCACGCCCGTTGATCTTCTGGCTGCAGACCGTCGAGCAGCCATCGTCGCGCGCGCCGCGCAGATCGAAAAGCGGCCGAGGCGTCCTGATCGGTAATATGTGTGGCCATGCCACGAGGCAATACCAGTGCGGCTCTTCAGCCATAGGTGTCGAAGAACCGCTTCGGTATTGCCTGTCGCTCAAGTCATCTGAAACCAACGCGGTGCTGCGCGCAGGTTAGAATAGCGCACTGAATTCCAAAACAATCGAAGTTTCTGAGGAGAATGAAAAAATGAATCGTCGTCATTTTATGATGAGCGCATCCGGCGCAGTTGTCGCATCGGTCATGCCGGACATCTCGCTAGCTGCGTGCCCGAGCGCCGACGCGATTAATGCGTACATGGAGGATTTCAAAGCCGCGCGGCCGAGCAAAGGCATTCCAATCGAAACCATGGAAGATGCCTATTGCATGCAAGCCGAATTGGTCAAACGCTTGCCCGACGCGCTTGGAAAAAAAGTAGGCTTCAAAGCGGCGTTTACCAATCCGGCGATGTACGAGCGCTTTAAAGTGAAAGGTCCGGCCTATGGCTATATGTTTGAGAAGATGATGCTGCAAAGCGGCGCCCACGTGCCGGCGAACTTCGGCGCGCGTCCCCTCGTCGAAGCGGATTTGTTGGTGGAACTTCGCTCGCCGGGATTGTATCTCGCGAAAACACCACTCGACGCGCTGATTCATTTATGGGACATCATCCCGTTCATTGAGTTACCCGATCTGATGCTTGAAAACAACACTATCGGCGGTGCTCAACTGGTGGGACATAACGTCGCGTTTCGCGGTGGTGTAATGGGGCCGCGCATTCGTTGCCGCGCAACCAACACCTTTCTCGACGAAATCGCATCGATGGAAGTCATCATGACCGAAGATAAAAGCGGAAAAGAATTAGGCCGCGCGCCGGGAAGTACGCTGATGGGACATCCTTTTAACGCCGCAATATGGCTCGCGAAAGCGTTGGATGACGCCGGTATCGAATTGCATAAAGGTGATTTGTTTAGTCTCGGTGGGTTTATTCCCCCTATGCCGGTTCAGCCCAATACGACCATCACGGTTAAATATGAAGGCATGTTAGAAAATCCGTCGGTAACGGTGCATTTTGATTGATTGTTGGATGGGGTAGGGATCTTCGTTAATCGGCGTTACAGAGAGTGCAGGGGAGGTGTGATAACGCCAATCCGGATTCTGGAGGGGAATCATGATAAAGCTTTACGGTTCAAGCGTTAGCCCGAATTACAACAAAGTTAAACTTGCTTTGCTCGAAAAGGGAATCGAGTTCGAAGAAATTTTGCAGCTACCGTCGCAGGAAGAAAGCTATCTTGCCAAGTCGCCAATGGGCAAAATCCCGGTGATGGAAGTCGATGGTCAATTTTTCGCCGAGTCTGGCGCGATGCTCGATTATTTGGAGGCAGCCTATCCAGCGGCACCATTGCTACCGGTGGATCCATTTGAGCGCGCCAAGTGTCGTGAGATGATGCAGATCATCGACCTTTACATCGCGGGAACTGCGGGCGCCGCCCGATTAACCGGCGCTGCGCTATTCGGCTCGCCGATTTCCGAAGAAGCCAAGCAGGAGGCGCAATCCTTAATCGAGCGTGCCGTAAAAGCAATCACCAAACTGGTGAAATTTACGCCATTTATCATGGGGCCAAAGTTCACGCAGGCGGATTGCGTGGCATTTCCCAAGTTAGGCTTTGCTGGGATGGTCACTCACATCGTGTTGCGAAAAAATTTGATCGAAGTCATTCCGGGTGCGGCAGAATATCTAAAATACATGTTGGAACGACCGGCCGTGCAAAAGATCGTGGCGGATCAGCAGAGCGCAATGGAAGTTCTGATGGCGAGTACGAAAAAATAACTGTTTAAGGGAAATTAAATATGTTAAAGCTCTGCGGTTTTACTGCCAGCAATTATCACAACAAAGTGAAGTTCGCATTGTTGGAAAAAAATATTCCATTTGAAGAAGTCATCACATGGCCGTCGAAAGAAGTCGATCATTTGGCACGTTCGCCGATGGGGAAGCTGCCTTTTATCGATATCGATGGCCACACGATCACCGAATCGCAAGTCATTATCGATTACCTCGAAGATGCTTACCCGACGACACCGCTTTACCCGCGCGATCCAGTACAACGTGCCCACGTTCGCGAGCTCATTCAGTATATGGAATTGTATTTGGAGTGGCCAGCACGCCGGCTCTACGCGGAGGCATTCTTTGGTGGCAAAGTCAGTGATGAAACGAAGGCGGAAGTGAAGTCTCATTTGAAGCGCGGCGTAAACGCGTTTGCTAAGCGACTGAAGTTCTCACCCTATATTCTTGGTGACAACTTTAGCTATGCCGACTGCGCGGCGTTCGTGCATTTACCAACCGTTTCCCAAGCGGCCAAAGCGATATATGGCGAAGATCCCCTTGCGGACATTGCCGGTTTAAAAGAGTACACGACGATGTTGCGGCAGCGACCCCATGCCGTTACGGTAAATAACGGACGTAAGCAAGGTATGGAAGATTTTATCGCACGTCGAAAAGCCTAAATACTTAACTGAATGGCCTGCAAGCCAATATTGGTGCGGCTTTTCAGGCAGTGACCAGGCCATTTAGGCGCGCATACGTATGAGATCAATATGAAGCTCGGGCAAGATTTGGCCGAGTCATTCGACCTTGCCAACTTGCCTGACGCGTTCTACGAAGATCCGTTTCCGTATTATCGGGCGCTGCGAGAATCATCACCTCTGAAAAAGTTACGCGATGGATCCTATTTTCTAACGCGTTACGCCGACGTGCTCGCCGTATACAATAATCCAGACGTTTTTAGCTCCGACAAAAAAATAGAATTCAAGCCGAAATATGGCGACTCTGCGCTGTATGAACACCACACGACCAGCTTAGTGTTCAATGACCCACCATTGCACACGCGCGTGCGCCGCCTGATCACCGCGGCATTGACGCCACGTGCGATTGGCGGCATGGAACCGGCGCTGATTGCGTTGGTCGATCGTCTGCTCGATCGAATGGAGGAAAAGCGTGACGTCGATCTCATTGAGGATTTTGCCGCAGCGATCCCGATTGAAGTCATTGGCAATCTGCTTGACGTGCCACGCGAAGAACGTGGGCCGCTACGGGCTTGGTCGCTGGCGATTTTAAGTGCGCTTGAGCCGGCTATTTCCAATGACATTTTCCAACGCGGCAACAAAGCCGTTCAAGAATTTTTAGGTTATTTAAAATTGTTAGTCGCCGCGCGGCGCCGCTATCCCGGCGACGCACAGCGGGACGTGCTCACCGCACTCATCAAAGGCGAGTACAGCGGCGATCGGCTAACGGAAAGTGAATTGTTGCATAACTGTATTTTCATTCTAAATGCCGGGCACGAAACGACGACCAATCTCATCGGCAATGGCTTGGTGTTACTAGATCAATGGCGCGATCAACGACATCGATTAATTGCCGAGCCCGAGCTAATTAAAACCGCCATCGAAGAATTTCTAAGATTTGAGAGTTCCAATCAATTGGGCAATCGCATTACGCTTGCGCCCACGGAAATCGATGGCACCGCGATGCCAACAGGAACGCGAATAAACCTTGCTATTGGCGCGGCAAATCGCGACCCAGCGCAATTTCCCGATCCCGATCGCCTAGATATTTCGCGCACGCCGAACCGTCATTTGGCGTTCGCGTGGGGCATTCATGCCTGCGCCGGCATGGCGCTGGCGCGCTTGGAAGGTCGCGTCGCAATTAGCCGATTCCTGCAACGGTTTCCCAATTACCAACTAGCTCGCAAGCCGGAACGAAACAGACGCGCGCGGTTTCGTGGTTTTAGGGAAATTGTTTTCCGATCCGCTTAAGATGTAATAAAAGTGCGTATAATGTATATTATGTTAAATTAAAAATCGAAGTATTGCTTAGCGTGAATTTCGGCCTAGCGTGCGTTTGTTTGTCGCACCCATAATTTACCGCCATCCCGGCGCAGCCACTCGGCGAATAACGGATCATCTATTCGGTAGCGGCTGCGCCCACTGGCCGCCTTGGTCAAGACATGATCGTTCACCAGCGCTCGCAACGCGCTGCTCACCGTACCCACGGGAATTTCCAGCCGATCCGTGCCGACGGCATAGGCTTTACGCGCCTCCAGCGAGGTCACGTCCCCTCGTTGCGCAATGCGTAAACAAATGCGTTGGTTCAGCGCCGTGAGCGAGCGCCACAACGATTCAAATTCCGCCCCCGTTAATTGGAATGCCACCCGTTCATTCAGTAGCGCGATCAGTGACGTCGCCTCACTGGAAGCAAACAGCATCACCAAGTCGATCAACGCACGGGGTTGATGGTGCAAGCGCGCGTAGGCATGCGCCAGATCGCTCGAGTCGATCCGCTTCTTGAAGCGTTCTTTGGCTTTCAGAGCGATGTGTCCCAGAAAATCCTCGCCCAGATACGGAAACGCCAAGGTACTGGCACCTTCATACAACGCTGCCCGCGACCGGGAGAACAGCGACAATAGTTTTTCTTGCGACGAACCAGTAAATACCACGCGAATATTGTTCTTGCTTTTGGTAATCGCCGAACGGATCGCCGACACGATGTTCTCACCATTGGCTACCGTGGCCAACTCTTGCACGTCATCGAAAATCAGCAGTAAGGGCTGCTTCGCTGTTCTCACCAGGGTTTTGATCAACCAATCGATCAATAGAAAAGGATCGTCCGGGCGCCGACGCGCCGGTTCCTCACCGAACTCAAGGGAAGCCGAGGCCAGGCCAACTTTCTTGACCGATGTTTTCAGGCGCTTAGCGAGCGTCGATTTGGGGACGCCCCAATCATCAAGGGCTTCTTGCAGCGCGTAGTTAATGGCGGCCAACGGATCGGCGCGGTGCTGGTAGATGTCGGCGTAAACCGGCAACCAGCCTTGCTTGTGAGCAAGCGGCATGAGTTCGTGCAGGATGAGGGAAGTCTTGCCGATGCGCCGCTCGCCCACCAGCGCAACCGGATCACCGGAGCCTGCCTTCAACAGCGTCAGGATGCGCTGTGCCAATTCGGGCCGTGGGAAATACCATTCTTGGTAAAGAAGATCGATCATTGCGGTATGTTACGGCGTAGACCGCAATTGCGCAAATGTTCGCAATAGTCCGCAATAGGGTTAGGAAGTCGCCGAGCTTCGACTACGTACACATAAACTTCTTAAGTGCAGCAAATAGATTTGAACGAACAACTGGAATGGAACTGTGAGGTGCCGTAGTGCGACTCCATGTCGAGGAAGCTTATTTTTTGCGGCTTCAAGAGATATAGCGAAAGCAACATGGTTATGCACCGCACGCGTTAGTGCACTGCATTGGCTTATTACCTTCGATAACTATATCTTATCGTATATGATAAGTTACCCAAAAATGGCGTCGCATGCCGTTTATTCGCGCTCGGAACGGCATGGCTACGCAGCCGCCCGATGATCTGCCTCAACCGAGAGCTTCATGCCCACGGCTTTTAGCACGGCCAGCAGGGTTTTGAGGGTCGGATTGCCTTTGGCTGAGAGCGTCCGATAAAGCGATTCACGACTAATCCCGGCCTCAGCCGCAACGGCCCCAAGGCCGCCATAGGCTTCCGCCACCGTGCGAAGCGCAAGCAGTCCAGCCGCACGATCGTCGGGATGGTCGAGCGAGGCCATGGCCACTTTCAGATATTCGACCGCGAGATCGCGGTCCGCCCGCAGTTCTGCCACTTCACGATCGTAATGCGATACCGCCGCTTTTAGTTTCTTGCTCATACTTGTCTCCGTTTCCAATCGTCCCAATAGGCTTTTGCTGCCTTGATATCGCCGCTTTGGGATTGTTTCGAACCGCCACACAACAAAATCACGACGGTCTGACCATGCCGACCAAAATACATGCGATACCCTGCGCCATAATGTTCGCGTAGTTCCTGAACGCCGTCACCCACCGGACTGCAGTCGCCAAAATTTCCGGCTTCCAAGCGTTTGAGGCGAACCAGTATCCGGGCTTTCGTCTGTTTGTTGCGAAGCGACTGGAGCCAATCGGTGAACGGTTCCTTGGCATCGTCAGTCTGGTATCGGAAAACGTCAATCACGCTAATACTGTAACTTATAAGATACACAATAGCAAGCGATGGGAAAAGTCGAGCGGCATCTTAGGAAGCATAAATTAATTACATGGACTAATTATCGCCAGGGGTATAGACTTGGCAGATGGACTCAGACGCATTGATTGCGGCGCGACATCAGGCTCTCGAAGGGGTTCTGGACGAGCGCCAAAGGCGACTTCACGCGG
>JANOLP010000266.1:0-12099 GCA_031419835.1 Pseudomonadota bacterium
TGCAGCTCCGACAACGCTTTGTTGGTGAATTCCGCCGATTCCATCCCGTGATTTATACAGGGAAGACCGGGCGTTGTCCAGCTTGTTAGGTTAACCCTATGCTTCCCATTGAAATTCTTGGGAGAGCAAATTCACCCTGGCACCATTAGGCCGAACGGTGACAACTAGCACAAACTAGAATAATATTGACTCGACGACGACGACTGATGACGGTTTTGGCACGCGTCGTATCGCGTTACCGCTGTTCACAATAATTACTCGTTTTCCACGGCTGGATTTTGACCGTTAGGGCTGGGTCACACCGTTCTCGCTATAGACGCTTGCGTCGGCGAAAGAAAAAGGGGAAACAATTATGCTGCACGCTGCTTGTCGCCAACTCGGCCGCGCCGGACTATGGCCGATTCTGTTGTTGCTCGTACTCACGATTATTCAAGATGCCTCGGCGCAAAGCGCGCCAACCTACGACATCGTCTACGTTCGCGCGCCGCGTTATGGCGACATCACCAATACGAAGTGGCCCGAGGTCATCAACCCGGTACAGATGGAGCCGGGCGCGGATTTGATGTTGCTGCATCCGAATGGAACGGAAGAGGTTTTGTTTCCCGCCGGCAACGGCGCGGTGGTCGATCCGGTGCCCTCGTTCGACGCGAAATGGGTGTATTTTTCTTACTTTCCCGACTTGCGTACCGCGCAACTCAACTATCAACGTAACTTCGCGCCGATGGGTGGCGCGGATATTTACAAGATCAACGTCGCGACCCGCCAAGTTATTCGCTTGACGCAACAAAAATGGGAACCGCCGAGCGGCGCGGCGAATTGGTCGACCCATCATCTCACCGCGAGCAGTCCGGGAAAAAGTTATCTCGGCTACGGCATTTTCAATTTGGGCGCGTGCCCGCTGCCGAACGGTAAAGTGATGTTTGTTTCCAGCCGCGACGGCTATTTGCCGAACAAGGGCATGACGTTTCCCAATCTGCGCTTGTACATCATGGACGACAACGGCGCGAACGTGGAGCCGATCGGCCATATCAATATCGGCAGCGCGTTGCATCCGACCGTGCTGCGCGACGGCCGGGTGATGTTCTCGAGTTACGAATCGCAAGGTTTGCGCGACGATCGCGTTTGGTCGTTGTGGGCGATCTGGCCCGACGGCCAAAAGTGGGAACCGCTGATGAGCTCATTTAAAGTCGGCGCCGCATTTCATTTTCAAACGCAACTGAGCGACAGCCGCATCGCGGTGGTGGAATACTACAATCTGAACAACAATGGCTTCGGCACGTTGCTGGCCTTCAATGCAAATAAAGCCGCCGGCGCCGCGCCGTTCGGCAGCCCGCTGGATACCGATGCGTCGAATCCGCTGGTGCGGCGCGGCGTATGGTTTTTCGACAGCGCTCATCCGGCGCATCTGCAGCCGCGCTACAACCAGTATCGTTTTTCGCCGCCGGGATTGACGGCGCTCAGCGCGTTTACTCACGGCGAAGATCAAGCGGCCGGCTATGAGCTGGACGGCAGTTGGGCGGGCAAAGTGACACATCCATCGGCCGCGACGAATAACGATGTGCTGGTAGTCTGGAGCCCCGGCCCGGTGAATAATCTCGACCGGCCGACGCAGTTGCCGCGTGCCGACGGCGGAATTTATCTGTTGAAAAGCGGCGCGGCAATCAACGATCATCGCCAGTTGGTATTGGTGAAGAACGATCCGCGCTATAACGAAATGCAGCCGAAGGCGCTGGTAACTTATGCGGCCGTGCATGGTGTCGCCGCACCGGCGGCGTTGCCGTATTTGCCAAACGATGGTACGGCGCACGCGACATTGCCTGCGGGCACGCCGTTCGGCCTGGTCGGTGCGTCAAGTTTTTATAAGCGCGATTCGGCGCCGAAGGTCGCGGATTCGCCACCGATGTTTAACGGCTTGGAAAGATTCAATACGGGTGAGAACGACAGTAACCCGAATTGGTTTACCCAGGGCGCCGATGCGGGGCGCTATAGCGATGCGGATATTTTTGCCGTGCGCATCGTCGGTATGGAAGGCGTGGCGCATCGCAGTTACGGCGCGGTTGCCAGTGGCGGTTCGATCGGATTTTTTAGCCATGCCGGCGCCGAACGATTACGCATACTCGGCGAGATTCCGCTGCGTAAATCCGGCGTTATCGATCCGGACGGCAATCCCGATACCAGTTTTTTAGCGAAGATTCCCGCCGATACGTCGTTCACGTTTCAAACGCTGGACAAAGACGGCTTGGTGCTGAACATGGCGCAGACCTGGCATATGGTGCGGCCCGGCGAGGTGCGCGCCAATTGCGGCGGCTGCCACGCCCATAGCCGCGTGCCGACGAATTTTGCCAACACCGCGGCAGGCCAATCGGGCTATGTGCCGCACGACTTAACCGGCAACACGCCGCTGTTGACGAAAAACGCCGCATTGCAAACCGTGCAAACGCAAGCGAGCCGGCACAATGTCGATGTCGAATATTACCGCGACATCAAGCCGATCCTACAACGCTCGTGCGTTCAATGCCACTCGAAGACCGGGCGCCAGGAAGCGGGATTGGTGCTGGACGATTCGACCATCGTTAACGGTTTTGACAACACCTACAATCGCCTCGCGCGCGATGCCGATGCGCAATTCGGCATCAAACCCGTCATCGCAAACGGCACGTGGCGGCAGACCAACGCGTCGCGCTATATTCGCAAGTTCCAATCGCGCCGCAGTTTATTGATGTGGAAGATCATGGGCCGCCGCCTGGACGGCTGGACCAATGCCGATCACCCAACCGAATCGGTACCGGGAAATGCTGCGACGCTGCCGGCCGGCGCGAACGCCAACAATGCGGATTTGGATTACATCGGCACAATCATGCCGCCACTTGCATCCGGCGTGCCGCTGCTCACCGAGAGTGAAAAAATGACATTTGCACGCTGGATCGATTTGGGTTGCCAGATCGATTCGCCCGATCCGATTGTCAAAACCGCCGGCGTATTCGCCGATGACACCAAACCGGTTCTGACCGTATCCGCCCCGCGCAGCGGCGCTTCGACGCAGGCGCTCAGCCAAATGCGCTTAGGTCTGTACGATAATTATTCCGGGCTTGATCGCCAATCGCTTTCCGTGACGGCGAATTTTGTGGTCAACGGCAAACCGGCCGGTAGCGAGATCGGCGCTGACTTTCGTGAAACCGGAAATTTCGTCTGGACGATGAATTTGACACCGGCGATTATCAATTTAGCAATGGGAAAATTGACGGTGCGCGTGAAAGATCTTGCCGGCAACGCGTCCGTTTTGGAACGAACGTTTAGCGTAAATTCAACTACGTCCCCGCCAGCAAGCACTGAAATTATTCTGGATAACCTCGGCGCCGGGTTTCAAGATAGCACGCGCGCTTTCACCGGCCGGTGGCGCCTTTCCAGCGGAACCAATCGATACGGCGCGGGTTCGCTGTACAGTTGCGGCGCCGGCCGCGACACCTATCGCTGGCGGCCGGTGATTGCGGCCGCAGGCAATTACGCCGTTTACGTCTGGTGGAGCACTCACGTTAATCGCTCGACCAATGTGCCGATTTCCGTTAAGCATTCAGTCGCTATGACGGTGAAGAACTTCAACCAGCAAAGCGGCGGCGGACAATGGGTGTTACACGGCCGCTATCATTTTCTTACGGGAAGCGACGGTTACGTCGAAGTCGACGACGTCAACGGCCTAGCGGTCGCGGACGCGATTCGCCTGGTGCGCGTTCCGTAACCTGCAAGATATTCGGATGATGCTCTGACAGCCACTATTCATGCGCTTCTTCAGGCATTTATAATGGCGATCCGAGCACGGCGGCGCGAATTGTTTTGTTAGGCGGCGTTCACAACCCGCCACGCGCCAGCGCTGCCGCGACACCGGCGCCGTAGGCCGGATCGGCCTTAGTGCAATTCGCGATGTGCCGTTGCTGAATTTCTTTCGATGCACCGCCAACCGACCGAGCGGTGTTATCAAACAGGAGTTGTCGCTTTTCCGGTGTCAATAAGCGGAAAAGATTACCCGGCTGGCTGTAATAATCTTCATCCGCGCGATGATCCCAATGAGCCGCCGCACCTTCGAGCGCCAAGGGCGGTTCCGAAAAATCCGGCTGCTGTTGCCATTCCCCCTTGCTGTTGGGTTCGTAGCCGATCGTGGCGCCTTTGTTGCCATCCACGCGCATCGCACCATCGCGATGATAGCTGTTGAACGGGCATCTTGGCGCATTCACCGGAATTTGATGATGGTTAACGCCGAGCCGGTAGCGCTGCGCATCACCGTAGGAGAAAAGCCGCGACTGCAACATTTTATCCGGCGAAAAACTGATTCCCGGAACCACATTGGCGGGCGAGAAAGCGACCTGCTCCACGTCTGCGAAATAGTTTTCCGCGTTTCGGTTTAGCTCCAGCATCCCCACATCGATCAATGGATAGTCCTTGTGCGGCCAGACTTTGGTCAGATCAAACGGATTTAAATGGTAGGAGCCGGCGTCTTTTTCCGGCATGATCTGCACGCGCAGTTTCCAGCGCGGAAAATCCTTGTTCTCGATGCTATCGAACAGATCACGCTGCGAACTTTCGCGGTCGCGACCTACCAGATCGGTGGCTTCGGCGTCGCTCAAATTCTTGATGCCCTGTTGCGATTCGAAATGGAATTTTACCCAGTAACGCTCATTCGCTCCGTTGATGAAACTGAATGTGTGGCTGCCGAAACCGTGCATGTGACGGTAAGAGGCCGGAATACCGCGATCGCTCATCACGATGGTAATTTGATGCAGCGCTTCGGGCAGCAGTGTCCAAAAATCCCAATTGTTTTGCGCGCTGCGAAGATTGGTCTTCGGGTCGCGCTTAACAGCGTGATTCAGATCTGGAAACTTCAACGGATCGCGCAAAAAGAATACCGGCGTATTGTTGCCGACCACATCCCAATTGCCTTCTTCGGTATAAAATTTTATTGCGAAACCGCGAATATCCCGCTCCGCATCAGCCGCGCCGCGCTCGCCGGCGACGGTCGAAAAACGTATGAATAGTTCAGTCTTTTTACCGATCGTCGAAAAGACTTTCGCCTTGGTATATTTAGTAATGTCATGCGTTACGGTGAAGGTTCCAAACGCGCCCGAACCTTTGGCGTGCATGCGCCGCTCCGGAATTACCTCGCGGTCGAAATGGGCCAGTTTTTCCAAGTGCCAGACATCTTGCAGCAACACCGGTCCGCGCGGGCCGGCTGTCTGCGTATTTTGGTTATCGACGACCGGTGCGCCGGATGCGGTGGTAAGTTTGTTCATCTGCATGTCTCCTTGGTGGTCATTCAAAAACTTTGTGGTTCGATTCTATGCAAACTGTACTACACGATCCAATACTTTGTTATGATTGAATCGATAGTTTTTTCCTATTAGCGATCACATGACCCTCACCGAATTGAAATATGCCGTCGCCGTCGCCGAATTCAAGCACTTTGGCCGCGCCGCCGAACGTTCCTTCGTCAGTCAGCCGAGCTTGAGCGCGTCCATTAAAAACTTAGAAGATGAATTGGGCGTGCGACTATTCGAGCGCGCAAAAAACGAGGTACTGGTTACGCCGATCGGCGCTCAAGTCATTGCGCAAGCAAAACGAGTATTGGATGAAGCAGCGAAAATTAAGGCGCTTGCGCAACAAGGTACCAATCCGCTGGAAGGTCCGCTGCGCCTAGGCGTGATCCACACTATTGCGCCGTACTTGTTGCCCGAATTGGTTGTGGCGATGCGTGAGCTGGCGCCGAGAATGCCGCTGGATATCGAAGAAAATATGACGGCGAATCTAGAGCACATGCTCGCCGACGGCAGCATTGACGTCGCGATCGTGGCCTTGCCGTTTCAGGCCAGCGGCGTCGACCTGATACCGCTTTACGACGAAACATTTCGCGCGATTGTCCCGGCCAAACATGCGTGGGCGAAGCGCAAATACATCGTCACGAGCGAGCTCGATAGCCAAAACCTATTGCTACTTTCCATCGGTCACTGTTTTCGCGATCAGGTGTTGGATGCTTGCCAAGAATTTTCCCGGCCCCCGGAACCGGGTAAGCAAGGCAATTCGCTCGAGACGTTGCGCAATATGGTCGCCTCCGGCATGGGTATTTCGGTGCTGCCGGCGACTGCGCTGACGGAAAAGTATTCGAGTCCGCTGATCAAAGCAGTCGATTTCAAGTCCCCGCCGAGCCGCCGCGTGGTTGCTGCCTATCGCCGCGGCTTCCCGCGAATCGCGGCGGTGGAAACGATTTATCGCGCCTGTTTGAAACTCCAATTACCGATTCAGATTTTACGCGATCGCAGCGCATAGGCGAGGCTGCCAACGACCGCGACCGTCCAGACAATCACCGGCCCCGAGGGCCAATCCAGCCACGATGAGAGGCTCAGGCCGACGGCGTAACCGATAACGGCGACGAGGTATGCAATCGGTAATTGTTTGCGGCGATATTCGCGCGTCGCAAGCGCGGGAATGATCAGCGTAGCGAACACCAGATACAGGCCGATCAATTGAACCGACATCGTCACGGCGCACGCGAACAGCACATAGAATCCGGTGCGGCCGATTCGCGCGCCGAAGCCGAACCAAATCGCGAGGATGATCGCGCCGATCACGCCTTGCCGCCATAGCTCATCGGGATTTACCCACAGAATTTGGCCAACCAAAATATCCTTCATATGCTCCGCGCCGTGCGGATTGCTGGACAGCAAAATCAGCGCCGCAGTCGCAGCTAACACGAATGCGACGCCGATGATCGCTTCTTGAACGTCGGGGAATTTCTTCTCGGTCCAAGTCAGAATGAGCGCGCCGGCGATCGCGGTAGCCAGCGCCGACGCCTGAACCAACGCCGCGTTCTCAATGCCGAAGCTGTCCGCGACGATGACGCCGAGCCCGGCGATTTGCGCAATCGCGAGATCGATAAAGACAATGCCCTTGCGCAACACTTGCATGCCGAGCGGGACATGGCTCGCGGTGACGATCAATCCGGCGATCAGCGCCGGCCACAGGATGCTCCAGGTAATCGCATGTGTTGTCATATTATTTTGACAACCGAGCCAGAAGGCGCGCGCTGCTTACCTCTCCAGGCATGCATCGCTGACAACCGCATCATTGCTTGATCCCAGCCAATAGCTTAGCGATGGTGTCGTCGAATAAGCCAAACAAATCTTTCGCATCTTTACTGCCGCCGACGGTAAATGGTAACGTCACAATCGGAATCTTGCTGCGCTGGGCAAGCCAATTGCTCGGCTTCGGATCGTTGTAGCCACCGCGCAAAATCAACTTGGCCGGCTCGCGCTGCAAAGACTGCAGCAAATCCGACAAATGTCCGGTACTCGGCGGAATGCCGGGTTTAGATTCCAACGCGGCGACTTCTTTCATGCCGAGCCAATGCAGCAAATATTTTTGATCTTGGTGATGTACGACGACGGGAATTCCTTTCAACGGCGCCGCGAGTATTTCCCAGCGTTTGATCGCCTCGACCATCCGCTGTTGAAATGATTGGTTGCGCGCCTCGAACGTTGCTTTGTTTACGCTGTCGATTTCACCTAGCCGTTGTGTCAACGCCGCCGCAACCTTGAGCAAATTGCGCGGATCCAGATGCACGTGGGGATTGCCCAAAGCATGAACATCGCCCATCGAACGATCGACGCTGGTGGGCACGTCCAACAAATTCAAGCCGCGCGTTGCTTCAAAGTAACCCTGGCTGCCTTCTTGAATTTTACGATTGCCCGACTCCCGTTGCAGTATCGGTATCCAACCGGCTTCGAGGTCAGCACCGTTCGCGATGACAAGATCGGCATTGCGTGCCCGCGCCACCAAGCTGGGTTTCGCTTCGATTTGATGCACGTCTTGAAATGCCGTCGTCGCCACATACACGCTCACTTTATCGCCGCCGATTTCGGTCGCCAGCGCGCTCCATTCTGGAGTCGTGGCGAGCACGTTGACTGCTGCGAAGGAAGTGCGCGCAAATAGGAAAATCGCCAACAAACAGACTAGTTTGACGGTTAAATCGAAGCGAAACTTAATTGCCGCCCCTTCCCCTTCAAGGGGAAGGTTGGGATGGGGATGGGTTTTTCCACCGTTAACGATTGACCCATCCCCACCCTTCCCTCCCCTTGAAGGGGAGGAATCTCCTCGACTTGTATCGCGTTTATCGCTAGACAATGCCTGCATGTTTATCTCCTAAAACTTATGCGCGCCGTGCGCGCCTAAGCTGTAAATATATTGAATAAAAATTTGATTGTCGGTGATGTCGCGCCGCGCTTTATCTTGCGAATATTGCAAGCGCAGGCGAGAAAATTCGGTTGGATTCCAATCGATCATCGCACTCAGACGTTTTGGTTTGTATTTCTTTAAGCCCGAGAAATCATCATCGCCGATCGTGATTCCCGTGCCGGCATCGCTTTGTCCGATCAGGCCGATATTCGGCGTGCCGGAATCGAGTTCATCGTAACGCAGGCCCGCGCGCCATTGCGACAAAAACTTGTAAACACCTTGCAGATACCAGCCCGATTGTGACGACGAGAATACCGATGCCGAGCCTGCAAAGGGATTCACCGTCGGATCGCCGTTGATATCGAATGCAAGTTCGCCGCTTTCTTTGCGACGAAAATATTCGCCTTGAATCTTGAAGTACGTTTCTTTCGGATTGCCGTTAGGCGCCCATTTCAAAACGCCGTCCGCAATCATCAGCTTGCTTTTGCCGTCGAAGCTATTGGTGATGCCGCCGAACGTGCCGCTCTCACCTTCAAACTCACGGCCTTTCACGCGATGATAAAGATACGAAAGTCCCGTGCGCCAACTGGTCGATTCGCCGATATCGCCGCCGATATGGACGAACCCTGCGCCACCGTTGAAGCCGTTTTTGTTGCGTGCGAGACCGGGGAAATTTCGGCCGTTGCCACCTTCGATGCCGAATTCCAAAAATACCGGCGTCGGTGCGAGCCACTTCGCTTGCAAACCGTTTTGACCGAATTGCCCGCCGAGAAATGCTTGATACGCGAGCGGCTGATCGACGAAATCCCAAGCGTGGGCGTGGACTTCGTTTAGATAACCGATGCCGGAAAAAAATCGCCCGCCTTTAAGCGACAATCCCGCAGGCAACGCAAGCGTCTTGAAGAATGCCTCTTCGACTTCGACCGTATTTTTACCGGTGATCGCTGCGGTCAACTGGCCATAAAAATAAGGATCGATGTTGGCGAAGACATTGAGCTCCGATTCGCTCAAGCTAAAACCGCGCTCGCCGGGGCCGATCTCCTCGCCGCCGGGAACGAATCCGGCGATGCTGTAGGTACCCGGATCTTTCTCGAGATTTTTGTAGAAGCCCGATAAAATTAAGCCAATGCCGGGATTAAAATTCGCCACGCTCGATGCAGGTTTTGCTGCGGGACCTTGGGGCTGAGGCTCGGTTACTTTGGCTTCAGCCGCCTTCAGGCGATCTTCTAAATTTTTGATCCGCGCCTCGTAGCTCTCGCGAATTTCCTTAATTTCATTGCGGATTTCTTGCATGTCGTCGGCCCAAACACGCGCACTGACGCAAAACAGTGCGGCCACAACGGACGCAATAATAGTACGTTTGATAACCATGATTCTCCTAATCGAAAAGACAATGTACTCAGCCGTGTTCAAGCGAGCTGAGCAAAGACAATTTTCTTAAACGACTAGAGAATGGGCGGTGCGCGAGACCGGTAAGGTAAGTAGGGGGCAGGCCGAAGAAGCCCTATTGGTGCGGCTTCTGGCGCAGGTAAAGGCGCGGCGATGGCGGCAAGCGCCGGAAAATAACTGTCGATCGCCGCCGCGCTTCCGGCGAAGCCAAGACAGAGCTTACAAACTGGGGCGTGCGGCGCTTCTTGGCCTTCGTCGAATTGCTGCGCCGTTAAAGTATGCGCCGACAGCAAGTGCGCAAATGTCGTGATCGGACTCGCGACGAACAATATCGCGGCGAGCAGCGCGACGATAAACGCTGAGTGGCGATTGCGGCGATGGAGAGTTGCAAGTTTCACGAACGTTAGTTTAGCGAAAAAATGTACTGTGGGGAAATGGCCTGACGAAATCTTGTGGAAACCTAAAATGATGTCATTCCCGCGTAGGCGGGAATCCATAGGGCTCCTGAAATTCCGACACAGTATGGATTCCCACCTACGCGGGAATGACACATTGGGATATTTACGTGCGAGCCAACTTTATTTCTGGATAGTCAGTACGAAAGCAACTCTCGGTCCACGCGCCTCCCGGCGCAAAGCGCTAACGAGCCTCCGCCGCCTCTATCATCCGATAATAAAATCCGCTAGGGTCATCTTTGAGCAAATTCATCGTGCCGTTCAACACGATGGCGTCGGTTGTGTATTTGAGCGGCTTCTTGACGAAGACTTCAATAAGGGAATTCGGCCCGCCGGGCAAGCAGAACGGGCAGCCGGGCGGTACGGCGGACAACATGAAGCGTTTGTGAGTTTCGCGCTGCTCGATCGGCATCATAAATCCCGCGACTTTGATCATTTTGTTATTCAACTTTTTGACTTCCGGGCTGAACACGACTTCGAATTTTGCTGGCATGCCGTCCTCGGGCATCATGCCAAACACGCCACCCTTGCCCGGTTCGCCGACGTGGCTTACGCGCGGGCCGCTGGAATTCAGATTCATCATTTCCGCTTGTTGCAAAATTTCCCAAGACGTGAGGCCGGGGACTTTAGGCAGCAGCGATTGCGCCATGCCCGCTTGGTCGGGATTCATCGCATGGGGCGTGGTGCTCGGCGCGGCGGCGGCTGGCTTGCTGTCGCCGGCGGGTTTGTATTTGTCTTCGGCCTGGCTCGCGCCGCCGATTACTAAAGCCGAAACCAGCAAAATAAATTTACGCATTTTCTCTCCTCATTCTTTCGCTAACGTGCTTGCAATGTCGGTGCGGTAGGCACGCAGCGCCGGCAATATCGCCGCGATGATGCCGACGCCGATCGCCACCGCGATCAACCAAAATTCTTCTTTCACCCAAGTTAATCCGGTGAACGCCATTTGCTGGGTAATATTGAACCACATTCCGAGCCCTTGTGCAGCCAGATGACCGAGCGCGATGCCGATTAACGCACCGAGGCTCGCCAGCAACATGCCTTGCAGTAAGACCAGCGCGAACAGCCATGCGTTCCCTGCGCCCAGCGTGCGCATGATGGCGAGGTCGTAACGGCGCTCGTCTAGGGTGTTGGTTAGCGCGATGAACATGGACAACAACGCGCTCGCCATGAGTACGATCGCGAAGGCGCGCAAGGTGTCGACGCCGAAACCGACCAGTGACAACAGCCGCGCCGTTTCGAATGCAGGCGAGGCAGCCTGCATCGCGCTTTTGCTGTTGATTTCGCGCGGCAGTGACGCGCCCGCCAGCGGCGTGCGGTATTGAATCAACAAAGAGGTGACTTCTCTGCCTTCATTCGATTCGGCCGCGCGTTTTTCTTTATCGGCGTGATGCTCATGCATTTCCCACACGCTGTCGATGCCCGTCAGCACCAAGCGATCCGCGACGCTGCCCGTCTCAGCAAGAATACCGACCACTCTGAATGGCGCCGCCTCGTGTTCGCCACCACCCGCGCCGAGGCCGTGGGAGCCGGTGAATGTATCGCCGAGCTTGAGCTCGGTTTTTTTCGCGACGGCGGCACCGAGCGTTGCATCGAGCGGCTTCGCCCACAATTCGCCTTGCGCGATTTTCGCATCGTACAGTTTGAGATAGCCGTGTTCAGTGCCGACAATGCGAAAGCCGCGAAATGCATCACCCAACGCGAGCGGTACAATGGTTTTGATCATCGGATGACCGATTAGTTTTTTTGCATCGGCCAACAAGATATTTCCGGTCGGCATATCGATTTGATAAATGCTCGAGAGAATCAATTGCAACGGACTGCCCTTGGCGCCGACCACCATATCAATGCCGCTCGAATCGCGCGTGAGGCGATCTTCCACTTGCGCGGAAAAGAGCAAGAGCACGACGATCATCGCAACACCAAGCGCGAGCAAAATTACGTTGAGGAACGTGTTGAGCGGCCGGTGGTGCAGGTAGGCGGAAGCGAGTTGAAGAAGTTTCATCGCGCGCGTCGGCCGGTAGGGTGGATCAAGCGC
>JANOLP010000267.1:0-19208 GCA_031419835.1 Pseudomonadota bacterium
AGCGATCCTAAGCCCATGAGTTGTTCGCCATCGCCGGTTAACACGACGACGGATTTGCTCGGTTGCGCGAGGGCGAGACCCAAGCCGATTGACGCCGCGCCGCCCATAGCGCCCCATAAATAAAAATTCAAATCGCGATCGCCGGCGGCAAATAAATCGTAGGCCGATGAGCCAAGACCCGCGATGACCAATGACTCCGGGCACGCGCTCATCAATGTTTGCACGACTTCGCGACGATTGAGTTTTTTCGCGTCGCTCATTTTTCTGACGTCCATTGTTTTCGACCGATGAGTTTTTGCGACAGCAAAACTGCGACCGATTGCTCACTTTCGAACGCAAAACGCGCTGCGGCATCGACGGTGCTCGCGACGTCTTCCTCGCGCTCGACGCGATACACAATCACGCCCATCGCTTCCAATACTTTCTGCGTCGCTTGGCTCATGGGCACTTGCCACGGATTAAATTCCGCCCACTCGCCGCGCATGGTGACAATGGTGAGAAATGGAAACCGCCCGATCGAAACTAACGACAGCATGTTGATGCAATTGCCGACGCCACTACTTTGCATTAGCAACACGGCGCGCTCGCCGCCAAGCGCCGCGCCGCATGCGAATGCGACGCCCTCCTCCTCCGTCGTCAACACCACGGCGCGCATCGACGAATCTTCGTGCGCGCGCTTGATGACGTGGGCGTGTCCCGCGTCCGGCACATAGGTGACGAGCTTTACGTCGCTCGATTTCAGCACTTCAAAAAGCGCGTCTTGCCACATTGTCATGTCAAATTAACCAATAAAAAAACGGGGAGACGTTCTCCCCGTTTTTTGTTGTAGCGCCTAGAGCCATCAAGCTTTCGGCACGTAGCCATAGGCGGCGTTGTTACGCTCGACGCCTTCGTTGTCGTACTCGGTCTTCATCAACGCGATGTGGTCGCGCGTCATCGGCTCGTATTCGGCTTTGATGTCGTATTTGTAAAGCCGCGCGGAATTCGTCCCAAAAATCTTGGTCTTGACCGGGCCGTCCGGCGCGCCGAGCTGCGTTTTCCAGCCACGCTTCTTCATCATGTCTTCTGGAATTTCTAAGCGGCGCATCGCTTCGATTTGCCATTGCGGCGAACCGTACCAGACGGAATCCGTTCCCCAGACGACGTTATCGGCACCCATCATGTTGACGAGCGAACCAACGAAAGCGGCGGCGAAACGCGGATTGGCGACGGCGGAATTTGCGAACGATGTACCGATTTCCGCGTAGACATTTTTCAGACCTTTTTCCGACACGCACTTCGCGACATCAGTGGACCACTTAATGTAACCGCTCTTTTCGAATTCCGCGAGCTCGGGTTCGGGCGATTCTAAGAATGCACGCAGCGCGGTGTGATAGATAACGAAGTTGATCTTCGGCCAATCCTTCGCGGCTTTCGGCAAATCGCCAACGGCGGCGGATTCCCAGACGCCGGCCCAGGATTTTTCGTAGTCGCCCGGCAATAAACCCTTGTGGACACAAACCGTCGCGGTGCCACCACCGGCTTTGAGAATTTTTTCATAGAACGGATAGACCAATTTTTCATCATCCAAGCGCCATGATGTGCCCTTGGAGGTTGGCGAAAGCGGATCGCCGATGGTGTAGCCTTTCCAGGAATCGGGCTTAAGTTTTTCGGCACAACGGTCGACTTCTTCCATCCAGCCGTCCGTGCCCGGCGTGAATACCGAGTGCGCAAATAGGCGGCGCGAGCCGGCGATCTTGTTGACGGCGGCGCGCGCGTCGACGATTTGATCGTTGAACAGCAGCCACCAGCTTGGATCGTCGAACGGTGCGCTCGACAGCAACGCGACCTTGGTGTCGCTATCGAGGAAAATCTCTTTCAGGTAATTCTGGAATTTGTAGCGCTGCAGCGTCATCGGCATGGTCTTGAGCATTTCCGGATTCCATTTTTCCGCCGCGAATTTGCCCAGGCCGAGCAGACCTTCTTTGTCGAAGTCGTCGCGGACGAAATGGGTTTGATCGTCGAAAATAAATTGCTTGGAATATTTGCCGGCGCGCTCGTTGGCCACGTCTTTGTCTGCGGCTTCCGCTTCGCTGACATCCCACACCGGACCGAAGACTTTGTTCATCGCCAAGAATGCCGTTGCCATACCGGCAGCAGTGCCGAGGAAGCGACGACGATCCATGCCTTGATGCTTGGCGTAACGATCGCCAAGCTCTTTGATCATGCCTTCGACCTTGCGCTGTTGCTCAGTCTGCGGCATCGGATTGTATTCACCGTTGGATATAATTTGCGTGGGAACCGGCGAGCGAAAGGAAAGTTTTTCAGCACCTTCGACGCGATCCATTTCTTGATCGCTCATGGCGACGCCCTTGACGGGCTGTTTACGATACTCAGTCATGTAACTCCTCCTAAAGTAATTTTCGGAAAGTACAGTATCTTGCAACCAAGCAAAGCGTGCTCCGGCAATTACTTTATACGCCCGCTGCCGTGGGGTGGTCAACTGTAATTGCCGTCGCGTCTTTCCATGAACCCTACCGGGATAGTCATCTTTAACATGTCATCCTGAACCCTTCGCTACGCTCAAGGGTAAACTCCGTGAAGGATCTGCTTTTTGCGGCCGTAAAAGCAGATCCTTCGCCTTGCTCAGGATGACATAAGGATGTGGCAGCGAGAGCGTCGGCGGTTCATGGTCCGTCTGCAGTATTGGCAGCGCCGATACAGGCAGCTCGCAATGGATTGGCTGGGTCAGCCGATGGTCGGCGGTGTCCATTGTGTGCACCAGCCGTCGGGACTGACTTTGCCTTCGATGATCACGCATTCACCATCGCCGACGTAGAGCATACATTTCGCGCAAGTGCGTTTTTCATAGGGAAAATCGCGATAGCCGACGGATTCTCGCGGTCTTTTTTTCAAGCCCGTCGGCGGCGCGAGCCGATTTTCGTCAGCCTTAGCGAATAGCGGTACGAACGCGACGATTCCGGTCAAAATTGTCCGGAACAATTGGCGACGCGGGGGTTTATTCGGATTGCGTACCATGATCTCTCCTTCGACCAAAAGTTTACGCTCCGGGGTTCGGATACTGCGCTTGAATCGTGCGGATTTCTTCCATTGCCTCAAAATCTAACTCGAATTGAGCGGCGGAAATGTCTTCTTTCAATTGATCGAGTGTGGTCGCGCCGATGATGGATGAACCAAGAAACCAACGGCTGGCAACGTAACCCAACGCGAGCTGCACCAAGGTCATGCCGCGCCGCTTGGCGAGGGCGGCGTAAAGCGCCACGGCCTCGGCTACTTGCAGCGGACGAAAGCGCACGCCGAGGGAATCGAACAACGTAAAGCGCGCATTCGCGGGCTTTGCGCCGCCGATATATTTGCCGGACAAAATGCCCGCCGCGAGCGGGCTATAGGCAAGCAGCGACATGTTCTCGCGGAATAACGTTTCGGCAAGATCGTTATCGACATTGCGCGATACGAGGCTGTAACTATTTTGCAGCGTCACGGGGCCTGGCACGCCAAGTTCTTTCGCGATACGCTGAAACTCGCACACACCCCACGCGCTTTCGTTGGACAAACCGTAGTGGCGAATTTTGCCGGCCTTGATTAACGCGGCCATGCCCTCGACCTGCTCGCGAATCGGCGGGCCATCTTTTTCTTTGCTCGGAGCGAATTCGCGTGCGCCGAAATTCGGCACGTTACGCTGCGGCCAGTGGATTTGGTAGAGATCGATGTAATCGGTTTGCAGACGAGCAAGGCTGGTGTCGCAGGCTTCGGCGATCACCTCGCGCGTGAGATCGGTGCGCCCGCCGCGTATCCAATCGCGCCGCCCAGGGCCGGCGACCTTCGTCGCGATGATCAACGCATCGCGGTTTTGTTTTTTTAGCCACGTGCCCAGATAGGTTTCCGTGCGGCCTTGGGTCTGGCCGTTCGGCGGGACGGGATACATCTCAGCGGTGTCGATGAAATTGATGCCTTGCGATACCGAAAAATCGAGCTGTGCGTGGGCGTCCGACTCGCTGTTTTGTTCACCCCAAGTCATGGTGCCAAGGCACACTTGAGAAACAGTGAGATCGGTTTGCGGTAGTTTTTTAAGTTTCATGTTGTCCTCCTCTATTTACGGCTAACTTTGCGAATACCGATGTCGCACTTGCAAGTCCGCTATGGGTTCCCGCCTTCGCGGGAACGAAATGGAATTAGCGGACGTCACGATAATCGCGTCAGTAATCCTGCACGCGAAAAATAAATTCTTGCTCAACACCGAACTGCGTGCCGTCCGCGTCAAACACATATTTTCTCACCGTATCGATCGCAGTCTTGTCGAAGATCCCTTTTGGAGTCGATTCCAAAATCGTCACCTCGGTCACTTTTCCCGTGCCGTCGATCAACAAACGCACCCGAACCTTGCCTTCGACACCCATACGTAACGCCTGCTTCGGGTAAGGCGGCTTGATTTTATTTTTCGGCTCGAGTTTGCGAATTTTCGGCGGACGTCTTTCTTCCGGCGGTTGATCCTCAACCTCATCGTCATCGTCCGATGCCTCCACAACGCGCGCCGGGGGTGGTGGACGGGGCGGCGGTGTCGTCGCTTTATCTTTGCCGACGTCTTCGTCTTTTTTGTCCTTACCCTCGTCCGGTTTCGCAGCCGGCGGGGCTTCAGCCTTCGGCTCGATGGAAACAGGCGTACTCGGAATCTCGACCGTCTTAACCTCTTGCTTCGCCGGCGCCAGAGGTGGCGGCGGCGCGGGCGTTGGCTCGACCGACACAGGTGTTGGCGCCTCGACGGTTTTGATTTCAACCTTCGGTGGCGGTGGTGGAACCGGGCGCGGCGGCGGTACTGGCTTCGGCTCGATCGCCACGGGCTTTGGCGCTTCTACCGTTTTGATTTCGACCTTCGGTGGAGGCGGCGGAACCGGCCGAGGGGGTGGGGCAGGCTTGGGTTCGACGGCCACGGGCTTCGGAACTTCTACCGTTTTGATTTCCACTTTTGGTGGTGGCGGCGGAACCGGACGCGGGGGTGCAACGGGCTTGGGTTCGACCGACAACGGCGTCGGTGCTTCTACAGTCTTGATGTCCACCTTGGGTGGCGGCGGCGGCAACGGACGCGCGGGCGGCGGTTCCTCAATAACGGTCGTGCGCTCGACCGGCGTCAATTTGCGCTCGTATTTGACTTCCGGCTTCGGTGGCTCGGGTTTGCGCGGCTCGACTTTCTCTGGCGGCGACAAGGGCGGCGGTTCCGGCGGTGGCGGCGGCAATGGCTTAGGTGGAACCGGCGGTGGCGGGGGTGGCGGTGGAGGAACCGTCTTAGGTTCTGGCGGCGGCGCGGGCAACGGCGGTGGCGGCACGACCGGCTCGGGTTTCGGTTCGGGCTGTGGTTGCGGCGGCTTGGGCTTGACTTTTTCTTCTACTTTGGGTGGTGAAGGTTCGACCGGCTTCGGCGGCTGTGGTTTAGGCGTTTCTTTCTTCGGCGACGCGTGCGGTTTTTCTCCTTCGAGTTTTTTTTCTGGTTCAAGCTGCTCGAGCGTGACAATCATTGGCGGTGGGTCGTCAGGCTTGGCGTTCATGTTCATGAATGCAAGCCAGAGTAGTCCGAATAGCAACAACTCAACGAGCACGGCCAGAAGCAATGCCTTCGGCATCGACATGGTATGGTCGCGCTCATCCACCAGACGCGCCCAGAGCGGGTCCCTCCGACCGACTTTCCGTGCCATCATCGGGAGCTTAGTTGCTCTCGGCTTTCGCGGCCAGGCCGACCTGAGAAATTCCTGCGGAACGAGCGACGTCCATCACCTTCAACGTATTTTGATAAGTGAGTTCCTTATCGCCGGCCAAAATTACTGAAAGTTTATCGTTGTCCTTTTTGGCGTTTTCCAATAAGGTCTTTAGGCGATCAGCGCTATAGGGTTGGCCATCGACAAACATCGCGCCATCCTTCTGCACGCCGACGGTGATCTGGGTCGGCTTAAGTTCTTGCGTAGTCTTAGAACTGGGCAGATCGAGTTGAATCCCCGTGCCTTGAATCATGCGCAACGTGATGACGATAAAGAACACCAATAGGAACATCATGATGTCGATCATCGGAATGATCTCGATGCGCGGCTTATCGACATCGAAATAACTGTTACCGCGCCGTCTCATGGCGACTGCCTGGCGATGGTAACCGGCGGAACGTTTTTGCCGGCGCGATCGGATGCGGCGACGCCATGCTGCGAAGAGCCACCGCCATAGAGACGATTAATCACCATGATCTTGAGCAATTCCATTTGATGCAACGCGAGGCGAACGCGCTTGTTGAAATAATTCAAAAACACGATGGCAATAATGGCGATCAATAGTCCCGCGCCGGTAGCAATCAAGGCTTCGCCGATACCGCCGGTCACGACTTCCGGCGCACCGCTGGCGCCGTCGACGCCGAGCACATTGAAAGTCTTGATCATACCGACAATGGTGCCGAATAATCCGAGCAGTGGCGCAAGGGTGACGGAGGTATCGAGCACCCACATGTGCTTATCCATTTTCGGCAATTGCCACATAATGGATTCCTCGATGTGACGATCCATCGCATCAGCATCTTCGCCGCGCGAGGCAAGTGCGCTGGTAATGATGGACGATTGCACCGTGCCTTGGTAGTGGTCGGCGACTTTTTTCATGTCGTCGGCATTTTGATATTTGACTAACTGCACATCGTGTTCCATTGCCTCGCCGGCAAGCAACACTTTGTGAAAGAAATACCAACGCTCGATAATCACGGCAATAGTAACCAACAACAACAGCGCCATCAGCGGCAATAATCCCCCCGACATGACGCTATAACGAACAATCAATTCCCACATAGCTTAAGCTCCGAGTGTTTTGTTATGGTGTGGACTGTGCGTAGACCGCGCGGTTCCCTTCATTTCGGAAAAACGCGTTCTGGCAAACGCCTATTATGAGTATACTGTGATACGCCTCGGGTAGTATTGTAGCAGCAATATCCGGCCGTTCAACGGTAGGAACTAGCCATCAAAGCGTGTGAGATTTCGTACATAGCCTGACGCAAGCGCTTCGGTTAAGCTATCGCAATACCGATCAGGAGGAAGCAAAATGAGGAATAGGGTTGCCGTTTTCGTATCGGCGCTTTTGCTAACGAGCCTCGGCGGGTGTACGTCGAATAAAATCATCCGCAGTACCATTGCGAAGACCGATGCCAATCTATGTGATTTTAGAAATCACTCTGATCTCGCGCATTTCACGAAACCAGGTGCGGACGATTGCACGCGATTTTCGATCGAAGACCACCAAGACTATACCCTTGCCTTTGCCGAGTTTGACGACCACGGCTGGATGTACGATCGCGCACAAATGGACCTGCTGATGGCGGAACTCGAGGAGCAGACCGACAATGATTCACAAGATTTGTCGATTTTCGTCTATGTTCATGGCTGGAAACACAATGCGGATTTTTGCGACAACAACGTCTGTTGTTTTCGCGAAACGTTAAAGCAGATGCACGCATTGGAGAGTCGTTATGCCGAGGAATACGGCTGGCAGAAACGCAAAGTCTTTGGAATTTACGTCGGGTGGCGCGGGCTTTCCGTGATGGGGCCGGATGTTTTGCGCAGCACTTCGTTTTACTCTCGAAAAAATGCGGCAACCCGCGTGGCGCTTGGCTCGACTCGCGAGTTGCTGGGAAAAATCAAAGATTTCTATGAACGTAAAAATGTTAAACGCGGCCAGAAAGAGAAAGACCGTAAAGAGACAAAACAATTGCCGTTGCAGACGAACGGCGCAGATGCCGCCCCGCGCGCGGGCACGCGTCTACTCACCATGGGGCACAGCTTCGGCGGTTTGGTGGTGTACAACGCCGTGGCACAAGCACTCATGGAAAGCGCGATTGAGCCGGAAAAATACGATCAAGACCAATTGGTGAAACCCTTCGGCGATTTAGTTTTTATCGTCAATCCAGCCTTCGAAGGAACGCGCTACGAGCCCTTGCACCAAATCGCGAAACGCCGTCAGTATCCGGGCTATCAGCCGCCCGTTTTTGTCGCTGTAACTTCCGAGGCCGATCAAGCCACGCGCAAAGCGTTTCCCATTGGGCGTTGGATCAACGGCATTTGGGAGAAATACAGTACCGGCAAAGATAACGGCCAAGTTGCCCATACGCCCGCACAACAACGCGAGGCGAACGTCAAAACCATCGGCCACGCCGAACGTTACCGCACCCATCGCTTGGAATACACGCCGAGTAAAGCAATGGTAGCGAAGATCGAGCAGAAAAAATCCGACACTAGCGAATGTTCGTGCCCATACAAAACGGGAATCGAGAATTTACTCGCCGGCGCCGACGTCGAATCAGAGTTTCGCGAATGGAAAGATAATCTTAAAAACCCTGCGGACTGGAATCTCGACACGGAGGCAAAACGTAAACATCGCAAGAAGGGTTGGACGCGCAATTATCCGGATGAATCGACGCTACGCCACGATCCGAGTGATCCCAGCAATAATCCGGACAATCCGTTCTGGGTGGTCTACACCGCGAAGGAAATTATCCCGGACCACAATGGCTTTTACACGCCGTTGTTTCTGAATTTTGTGCGACATGTTTACGATGACAGTTTGCATTTATGGGGTGCGCAAAATAAATTGCAACGTCGATAAAATGGTCTGCGCCAGGCGCCAGTACCGATGCGCCACTCCAGCCGACATGGTTTAAGACCTAGCATTCATGCGGCTTCTGGCCTGCCGCGTTAATCAATTGAGTGGCGAATTTGGTCAAACGCTAAAGTTCGAGTAGCATTAGATTTTCGTCTCGCCTCCCCCTCGAAAACTATGAACTTAGATCGCGTACCCGCCGGCCGGGACTTGCCGAATGATTTTAACGTCGTCATCGAAATTCCGATGCGCGGTGATCCGATTAAGTACGAACTTGATAAAACCACGGGCGCGATGTTCGTTGATCGATTTATGTCGACCGCCATGCACTATCCTTGTAATTACGGCTACATTCCGAAAACGCTTTCCAAGGATGGCGATCCGGTCGATGTGCTGGTGGTTACACCCGTGCCATTGATTTCCGGCGTCGTCGTGCGCTGCCGGCCGATTGGTATGCTGAAAATGACTGACGAGGCCGGCGGTGATGCGAAATTGCTTGCGGTGCCCGTCGATAAGCTATGCAATCTCTATCGACAGATCGAATCACCCCGAGATTTTCCCGAACAGACGCTCGCGCAAATTTCTCATTTCTTCGAACACTATAAAGATTTGGAACCCGGCAAATGGGTCAAGGTCGAAGGTTGGGTCGGGCCGGAAGAGGCGAAGGCGGAGATTCTCGACGGCGTAAAAAGCTACGAGGCCGCAAAGGAAAAACCCCTTTATTAGTTGTCATTCCCACGAAGGCGGGAATGACATGGATGGCGTTTCAATTTTCGAATGTTCAGATGGCCTATGAATGAAATCGTAAAACATTTTCAATCGCTCAACTGTCGCGCGCCGTTTTGGTCGCTGCGCTACGTCGAAGAGAACTCGGAATTCCTCGCCGTGCGCGATGACGTGGCAGAACCGCCTCGACTAGCAAGTGATCGCGGTGCGATGTTGACTGCGATGGTTGATGGCGGCTGCGGCTATGCGGCGACCAGCGACCTATCGCAAACAGGATTGCAAACAGCGCTTGATCGCGCGACTGAATGGGCGATGGCGTCCAGCAAAATTAGTGCAGTCGCTTACAACCCTGCCAACATGCCCGCGCCGCAGGGAAGCTGGAACTCTCCGCCCTCCGCCGCGTCTCTCGGATCCATACGTGAACGTTTTGACCTGCTTGCACAGGAATGCCAGGCAGCAAAAATCGACTCACGCATCGTCGATCGCTACGCGAGCTTAGATGTGATTCACGGTGAGCAACTTTATTTAAGCAATCACGGCGCCGAAGTTCATCAGCAATTCCGTTACACCGTGCCCCACGCCTACGTCTGCGCGAACCGCGATAGCGAAACACAAACCCGCAGTTTGGGTTTCGCGCAGCAAGGCGGAATGGATATTATGCAGCGTGCGGGATACCACGGTTGCGGTAAGAGACTGGCTGAAGAAGCGCTCCAGCTCTTGCTCGCAGCCAATTGCCCCAGCGGAAAAATGGATTTATTGTTGCTGCCGGAACAAATGATGTTGCAGATTCACGAATCCATCGGCCACCCGTTGGAACTGGATCGCATCCTCGGCGACGAGCGCAATTACGCCGGCACCAGCTTTGTTAATCTCGATATGTTCGGCAATTACCAGTACGGTTCTGGTTTGCTGAATGTGACCTACGATCCATCCTATCCGGAAGAGCTTGCATCCTTCGCGTTCGATGATGACGGCTCACGCGCAGAGAAAGTTTTTTTGATTCGCGACGGAATTTTAGAGCGCCCTCTTGGCGGACACATTTCGCAAGTTCGCGCCGGAATGCCCGGTGTGGCCAATTCCCGCGCCTCCGGCTGGAATCGGGCGCCGATCGATCGTATGGCAAATCTCAACATCGAGCCGGGGAATTCAGCGCTGAACGATATGATCGCAAGCATCGAAAGCGGAATCTTGATGACGACCAACACATCATGGTCGATCGATGACTCGCGTAACAAGTTTCAGTTTGGCTGCGAATGGGGCCAGCGCATCGAAAACGGCGAACTTACGAGTGTAGTGAAAAATCCGAATTATCGCGGTATCTCGTCGACGTTTTGGCGTAGTCTCCAGTGGGTCGGTAACGTCGCGAGCTTTGAAGTTCACGGCACACAGTTTTGCGGCAAGGGCGAACCGAATCAAGTCATTCATGTCGGTCACGCGGCGCCGCCTTGCGTGTTTTCCGCGATTGATGTGTTCGGCGGAGAAGATTAGTTGCAAGACGAATTTTTCACACTCGCGGATTTCGTCAAGACGCAATTGCGTGCGGATGAGGTTTTCACCTGTTGGTTTTCCGGCGAGCGATCGGACTTTGTGCGCTTCAATCACGGCAAGGTACGGCAGGCGGGGAGCGTGCAGCAGCGCCACGTGAATCTGCGACTCATACATAACGGCCGGCACGCGAGCCGATCCCTCACGCTCGTCGGCAGCACCGACGATTTTGATCATACAAAATCCGCGTTGGCCGAACTGCGAAATTTGCTGGCGCATGTTTCGCCCGATCCGTATTTACTTTTCGCTACAGATGTTCAGTCTAGCGAGATAAAACGACGAGGTTCCATTCCGCCGAGCGCACAAATTGTCGAGGAAATTGTGGCGCAGGGCAAAGACCACGATTTGGTCGGAATCTTGGCATCCGGCCCAATGTTTCGTGGCTTTGCAAATTCGCTTGGGCAGCGCAATTGGCACGAGGTAGAGAACTTTAATTTCGATTGGAGCCTTTACCATCAAACCGACAAAGCGGTGAAATCGAGTTATGCAGGCTTCGATTGGCAGCCGCACCAGTTTCGCGACAAAATGCAATCGGCACGCGCGCAGCTCGCGTTATTGCAGCGCCCTTCGATCTCCATTGAGCCGGGCGAATATCGAGCGTTCTTCGCGCCGCGCGCGATGGACGAAATCATCAGCATGCTCGCATGGGGCGGGCTTTCGGCGAAAGCGCGCCGCACCAAGCAAAGCCCGCTGATCCGCATGGAGCAAGGCGTTCGACTGAGCGACAAAGTTTCACTGCGCGAAAACACGATCGATGCGACGGCGCCCGGATTTCAAAGCGACGGTTTCATCAAGCCAAAGCGCGTCAACTTGATTGAACGTGGCGAATTGCGCGATCCGCTGGTTGCGCCGCGCACTGCAAAAGAATATGGCTTAGTCTGTAATGGCGCGAGCGGCGGCGAAAGCCCCGAATCGATCGATCTCGGCGAAGGTTCCCTAGCGACAACCGACGCACTGATGGCACTCGATCGAGGCCTGTTCATTAACAATCTTTGGTATTTGAATTATTCCGATCGACCCGCCTGCCGCCTGACGGGCATGACGCGGTTTGCGACTTTTTGGGTCGAAGACGGCAAAATTGTCGCACCTGTTAACGTCATGCGCTTCGACGACACGCTTTATCGAATGCTTGGCGATAATCTGTTGGACTTAACGCAAGAGCAAGAGCTAATGCTCGATCCATCGAGCTATGGCGCACGCTCGACGCAGAGCGCGAGGTTACCCGGCGCGTTGATTTCAGGCTTGAAGTTCACGCTTTAGAATTAGGTAACCTCTGATTAAGTCCCTCGCGGTCGCGCTCTAGCGATCGATCTTCTCGTTGAGCGTCCAATTCCATTCGATAATGCGCAAGGTATAGTCCCCTGAAGCAAGCAGCGTTTTGGCTTTTTCGTCCACATAGGGCATGACAAATAATTCCGGTTTAGCGGCGGGACGATCTGGATCTTGGGTGAACTTTTTACCGTACCATTCAAATATCTTGGAAATCCAGACTTCTTTTTTGTCGTAATCGATCTTGAATTGGCGCTCGTCCTGCACGAATTGACGGGACACCGTTTCCAGATCCGCATGCAGCGACTTTCCTTTCCACGCGACACCACGCAGCGGCATACAGCCACGATCGGAACACACGACCGCAAAGTGCGCTCGCATATCTTTGTGACCCGCGATCAGTTTGTCGTACTCTATTTCGCTGATGGTGAGATCTTCCCCACCGACGCGGTACTTAAGCTTGTCGAAATAACCTGGAATATCGATCGGACTGTGGACCGGATAGTTGTCGACGATCGCTTTGATATTCGCCGAATTATAGGCGTTGATATAAAACGCAATGCGGTCGTCGCGCGTCATCTCCGCCGGTTTTGCGTTGGCCTGCCAATCCATAAATGCATCAAGGCGCTGCCGATCTTCCTTGCTTTTCACCAGGGCGGCGTAATTCATATAGTCGCCCTTGACGTATTTTTGTAGGATGTAATCGTAGTCCTCCGGACCGCCGGCCATCGCTACTACGGCGAACAGTAATAACCAAAAACATGACAATAATTTTAAAAACGAAGTTTGCATTGAATCCTCCTAGATGAGCGAACTGACATTGAACTACTTGCGGAAAAAACTTACCCTCCTCCTACATAAAATTTCGCGTATGCAAATGCGCCAGCCGCGAGGCTTCACCATCACGAAAACCGAGGCGGCTTAAGCGTAACTCACGCCCCTGCGCCATTTCATCCTTAAGCGTTTGCACTTTGTTGAATCCAACCGCGATCGCATTGGGGCTCCACTCACCCGCAGCGAGCAATACCAATGCGTCAAATACTTCTTCGTTCAATCCTGACGTTTGCGCGAGCGCCGTATAGCGATGTTCCACCGCAGCCGCCAAACGCGCCTTCAGTCCGGCGTCGTGCTTTAACTGATATTGCAAGTGCGCCATGCCGAATGCCACGTGGCGCGCTTCGTCTCGCGCCGTGAGCTTGGCAATCTGGCGGGTGACAGGATCCGGTGCGTGTTCCTGGAGAAAATGTAACAAGGCGACGAACGTACCTTCGCCCAACACCGACAGTAAAAACGAAGCGACGGCAAATTCGTTTTCATCAAACAAGGTTTTCAACGATGCCTGCCCACCCACCGTCGAAACGCCCATGCGCTCGCGCTTCAGCAGCGCGCGGCGCGTAAACACTTCAACATGGCGCGCTTCATCGGCGATCTGAATGGAGAGCAACTGCACCACTTCGCGAAAATGCGGGTGCACCTGCCCCAAAAAGCGCGCCGGTACAAGCAACGCCGCATTTTCGTTTTCGATAAGATAGGTCATCACTTGCACCACGGCGTCTTCGATTTCATCGGCGAGCTCACACGGCGCCGACCAATCGATCGCGTCATTGGGATTCCATTGGGCGGTCAGTGCTTGCTGGTAAAGGTGCGCGGCCTCTTCGGCCCAAAGCAGATCCTTTGCCGCGAGCGCAAACTGAAACGCCGGTGCACCGGCTTCAACCGTTGCACCGCGCGCCGCGAGTCCCCAGCTCGCTTTCGGAAAATCGGCCACGGCGCCGGCGCTTTGAGGATTCGCTTCACCCGCCAGTTCCGCGCCGCGCCAACGGCCTTCTTCGACAGGGCTACGCACGATCCACCAGGTATCATCGCCATTTGCGCGCGTCACGTCATGCCCCTGCGCGCGACACCAAGCGGGTAGATGCACACCAAGCTCAGCGTTGCTGCCGCGCACGCCGATTTTTGCGCCAACGGCAACATTTCGCAGCGCCCGCTTGATCAGCAAATGCGCGCCGCGATCTAAACCAAGATCGCTAATATCGATAGTCGGCGACACGAATGTTTCCGGTTGCGTCGTAAAACTGCGTAATATCCACTGCCTTTTCAAGCGCGCGATAACCGCTGGTACGCGCCGGTTTCCAGGCTTTGAGGCCCTCCAAATCGAGCAGTGGACGCACCTCGGCATCGGCGTACGACATCGCCAGCAATAGCGTTCTGAATTTTTCGATGAGATCCTTCGGCGCGGTCGACGCGACGGTGAAGTTGCAATGATCGAACTGCGGTGTCTGCGCCAGCACTCTCGTTTTGCCCTGCGGCAACGTACCTTCACCGACGAACAGCAAATGATTACCGTCGATCATGCAGGCGGCATCGACTTCACCCGCCATTAGTGCTTGCGCCGCGTCGCGCTCGCCGCCGATATGATCGCCATGTTTGCCGCCCAACACGTCGAAGCGTCGGACTTTAAAATCTGTGCCGGGCGTGACGCCCCGATCACGCAAATAATCGAGTGGAATAAGCGTCGCCTGCGGCGAATCGACCGCGCCAACGCCGACCGTTTTGCCTTTCAGGTCGGCGAGTGAGTGAATGGCGGAATCGCTGCGAACGACCACTACCGAAGTCAAATCGCAGTCGGAATCGCGCATCACAATCGCTTCAACCGGCGCACCACGGGCGCGGGCGATACGTTCGGCGCGCACCCACGCCAGCGGAGAATTCCACGCAACATGTAACGTGCCATCGAACAGTGCTTCGACTTGGCGCTCGTAGTTCGAATACAGTACATAGTCGAACTCTAGACCTTGCTTGACGAAATATTCTTTGAAGCCATCCCAGATGGTGACGACTTTCGCGGCGTACGCGACGGCGCCCATAACCAGTGTTTGCGACCGCATTTTGATCCCCGTCAAAACAGCGGCAAGCCGCACGCAGCTTTGCCGATAAAGTCATAGAGGACATCGGAGGTTGGCGCCATTACCGATGCGGCGCGTGCATCGCGAAAATGTCGCTCCACACCGACGTCCTTTCTAAAAGCCGCACCACCACACACGCGCATGGCGTAATCCGTAACTTCGAGCGCTGCCTCGCCCGCCGCTGCTTTGATTTCCAATACGCGCAGCATGGTGTCCTCGCGCCCGGTTTCCTGTGCGGTGATGGTATCGCCGAGCAGTGCTCGCACGCTATCGGTTCGAATACGAGCACGCGCAACGTAAGCGCGAATGGTCGGCAAATCTGCGAGGGACTGGCCAAGATGGGCCAACTTTGTGTTACCCACATGGGCAGCGGATTTCTTAACCGAGGCTTCCATAGTTCCGAGCGAACAACTCGCATTCAGCACTTGGAACAACGGCAACACCACACCCATCATCACGTCGAAGCCGCCGCCATCCGGGCCGAGGCGATCGACTTCCATTACTTTCACTTGCGCGCCGGTCACGGGTGACGAGGCATTGCCGCGCAAACCCAAGCCATCGAACGGCGCCACGGTCGAAACACCGGCGGCGCGGCGCGGCACTAACCAGATGGTACTTGCTCCCTCCGCCGTAACCGGCTTGCTGGACCACACATACGAATCCGCTTGGTCGGCCGAGGTAATCCAACTCTTTTTGCTGTCGAGCAAAAAATGTCCATTCGATTGCGCGGCGGTTCCGACCGGCGCCCAGAAATGGCTGCGCGAACCGGCTTCGGAAAAAGCCAACGTGGACAAATGTTTGCCGGCGGCAATTTCGCGACGAACTGCATCGGTACCGTGTTTTTCGATTACTGCCGTAGCAGAATAATGCATGCAAACGACCATCGCGGTCGAGCCACAGGCTTCCGCAATTTTCTCGACTACGTAGCTTGCGGCGCGTGTACTCTCGCCCATGCCGCCGACTTCTTTGGCGCTGATTAAACCGAGCAGACCGGCCCGACTCAGGGCATCAATTGCCGGCCGTGGGAAGCGCGCGTGGCTATCTATGTCCGCAGCGGATGGTGCGATAATGTCATCAATAATTGTCTGTAATGCTTGTTGGTACGGAACGGCACTACTCATGGAATTTCCTCCAAAGAATTATTTCGCAATTGGCAACAGTGATTTTTTTTAAGACTAACATTTTAATCTAACGATTATGCCAAAAAATCGTCAACTAAGTCCCATCACGCTATAATTTTTTGTTAGTCGGTAAATCGAAACTAGTCCTACCTTAAGAAGATGACCCTTTTGTTACGTCTAAGCGTAAGGAAATTACGTATAGCGAGACAAACGCGCTAATATCGAAAAGGAAACAATTTGCGTCCCGTTCTCGACTTAATCAAACCAGCTCACATCGATGTTCGTGTTGAGCCCGAGGAATCTCTCCACTCACGATTCGACACGATTCGCCGCAGCACCGAAGCCCTTGTCGAGCCCTTATCCGCCGAGGACTGTGCGTTGCAATCCATGCCCGATTGCAGTCCAACGAAGTGGCATCTCGCCCACACCAGTTGGTTCTTCGAGACCTTTATCTTGAGTGCGGCGCTGTCGAACTATAAAGTTTTCAATCCGGCATTTCGCGTGCTGTTTAATTCCTACTACCAAACGGTTGGCGAGCAATATTCGCGACCGCGTCGCGCGCTGCTCACCCGGCCCAGTTTGGATGAGGTCATGCAATATCGCCATCACGTCGACGAACACATGCTGACCTTGCTGCAACAGCCCGCGCGCTGGCCGAGCGATTTAGCCGCCGCGATCGAATTGGGACTGAATCACGAGCAGCAACATCAAGAATTAATCTTGACCGACATCAAACATTTGTTTTCGTTCAATCCGCTGCACCCGGCCTATCACCCCCGTCGGGATGAAAGTCTGCGCCCAGCGCTGCCAATGGAATGGTGTAATTTTCTCGGTGGATTAGTCTCGTTTGGACACGAAGGCAACGGCTTCGCATTCGATAATGAAAGCCCCGCCCACAAGGTTTTTGTCGCACCGTTTAAATTGGCTTCGCGTACGGTGACGAATGCGGAATACCTCGCATTCATTGACTCCGGCGGTTACGAGCGGCCGGCGTTTTGGTTGTCCGATGGTTGGAACAAAGTGTGCGCAGAACATTGGCGCCATCCGCTTTATTGGGAAAAAGTTGACGGCGAATGGTTCGCGCACACGCTGAACGGATTCTTGCCCCTGAGTTTGCACGAACCGGTTTGCCACATCAGCCACTACGAAGCCGACGCTTATGCGCGCTTCGTGGATGCGCGATTGCCGACGGAATTTGAGTGGGAGTTTGCCGCGAATCACGCGGAGGTAAGCGGTAATTTCGTCGATAGTAAACGCTTTCATCCAGCCAGCGCAGATGCATCGCGTTTAAATTCATCGCCAAAACAAATGTTCGGCGACACCTGGGAGTGGACCGCCAGCGCTTACCTGCCCTACTCCGGTTTTAGCATATCGGCGGGCGCGCTTGGGGAATACAACGGCAAATTTATGTCCAATCAAATGGTGTTACGCGGCGGCTCCTGCGCCACGCCACAAACGCACATTCGTTCAACCTATAGAAATTTCTTTCCACCCGATGCGCGATGGCAATTTAGCGGGATCCGCCTCGCTCGCGATGCCTAGGTCTCCCGCCGAGATGCCTTCAGTCGCCGCTGCCGACGATATTCCATAGTGGATGAAGGTTTGGTGCCGCCATCGTGACGCAAGATCACGAATCCAGATTCGCCCGATTCCGTGTTAGTACTAAGGAAGCTCTGAATAAGTTCGAGTTCTAAGTGAGACAAGGCGCGAACAAAAAATATCGACGCCGCATATGTATGATATGTAAGGAGATATTTTTTGTGAGCAACACAGGATCACGACGAACTGAGACTTATTCAGAGCTTCCCAAACGCCTTGAAGCCTGTGGGATAGTTGGCCTTGCCGATATCTGCGTACAGGCCAAACAATCCAATACTGTCATGGGTCTGGCCCTCAATCGGCACGGTTTGCCCGCAACTAACTGTATTGAAACGGGGCAGTTTACGGCGAGCGGTAGTCGCATTAGTGCGCCGCAGGCCACGCCGCACTGACACGCTGTATCAAACTGGGATGTAAGGTGCCAAGCTTCGGAATCTGGCCAAACGGCGCACTTGGCGGCACTTGGAAATAAGTTTCGACATATGGCAACTCGACACGTCGCTTGAGATTGAATTTTGTTGAGTAACTGAGGCCGGCGATCATCAATGCGCTGCCGTCTTGTACCGTAATAGCGAACTCGCCGCTGTAGAGCTGATTTACCTTTTGGCTCGTGCCGTAGGCCACTAGGATAGCGTACTGCGGCGCGTGATCGCTAAACACTTCCAGGATCAATCCAGGCCGAGGCTTATCCGCTGGCGTTACAGTCAAACCCTCTGGAACGTGGCACCAGACGATGTCACCCGCCAAGGGCTGCGGCCAGGTATGAATCACGTGCGAAATAAACTCGACGCGACAATTTTAAGTTTGCCTTGCGGTTCGCGTTTCTTGAGCGCTTTCAGTGTAGCCGCAGTCACTGGTCCATCGTCGCGCTCATAGGCGGGCAACACCTCTTGCGCTAATTTTTTCAGAGCAAGATGCATCACTTGCGTTTCGTTGTAGCCCAGATATTCAGACAATTGAGCCATGGTCGAGCGGCTAATGCCATTCGGTGAATCCGCGGGACGAAAGCGAAACAATATTTGATCCGGTTTGTTCGTTGCGGCCATCGGCGACTCCTATCAATAGATATACAAAGTATATCATTTTCTTATCGTCTACCAGGAAAGTCATTGGATTCCGACAACGGGAATCTAAATCAATTTCGCTCGAAGGCTGCCAGTCCTGATCCTTCCGTCAATCGTTGTGGAGCATCGGCGAGCGTGCCATGCCGACCCAAACCGCTAGTTCGATTTTTCCGCACTGGTGTCGGCTTGACGTTGCAAAGCAGTCGCTTCACTAACTGCGATACCCCCAAAGCATAGCAATGCATTTGAGTGCGCGCCAAGGCAACTTCTACCAGCCTCGCTTGCTGCCAAGCCGATGCGGGTGTTTCCATTGGAGACCAAACTCCTGAATCGTGTTGACTCATGCAAAGTGGCCGCGTAAATTCCAC
>JANOLP010000268.1:0-16372 GCA_031419835.1 Pseudomonadota bacterium
CGAGATTGCTTCGTCGCAAAAAGCGCTCCTCGCAATGACACGTTATCTTATTTAATTGCCACAACGGACTTGACGACTAATCCTTGAACGCCATTAACATCGATGACCTGCGCACCCTCGCGCGCAAACGTCTGCCCAAAACCATATTCGAATTCATCGACGGCGGCTCGCAAGACGAAATTTCTCTGCGCGCGAATCGCGAAGATTTCGAACGCTACGCGCTGCGTACGCGCGTGCTCACGGATATTTCGCAACGCGATCAATCGACGACAATTCTCGGTGAAAAATCCGCGTCGCCTTTGATCCTCGCACCGACCGGCCTAGCCGGAATTTTGCATCGCCGAGGCGAGTTATCCGCCTCGCGTGCCGCCCATGCCGCAGGCGTGCCGTACTGCTTATCGACGATGGCCACCTGCAGCATCGAACAGATCGCCGAAGCCTCGAACGTCACGCGTTGGTTTCAACTTTATGTGTTGCGCGATCGCGGCTTGACGAAAACGTTTATCGAGCGCGCTAAAGCGACGAATTGCAAAGCCTTGGTATTAACCGTCGATACAAAAATGCAAGGCCCGCGCGAGCGCGACATGCGTAACGGCTTCACCGTGCCACCGAAATTTACGCTGAGCACGATGTTGGATTTTGCGCTGCATTTTAAGTGGCTGATCAATGTCGGCCTCGGCCCGAAAGTCACTTTCCGCAATTTTGAAAATAGCAATTCGAAAATAGAAAACGCGGTGACGATCACGCAATTCATCGCCAATCAATATGATTTAACGGTCAACTACAAAGACCTGGAATGGTTCAAGACCACCTGGGGCGGGCCGGTGGCAGTAAAAGGCATTCTCACCGGTGAGGACGCGCGCCGTTGTTGCGATCACGGCGCCGACGCGATCATCGTTTCTAACCACGGCGGCCGCCAACTTGATGGTGCGATTTCTGCAATCCGCGCGTTGCCGGAAGTCGTCGCGGCGGTGGGCGATCGCGCGGAAGTGATTCTCGACGGCGGTGTGCGCCGCGGCAGCGATGTGATCAAAGCGCTATGCCTCGGCGCGCGCGCTTGCATGATCGGTCGCGCATGGCTTTATGGTCTCGCGTCCGGTGGCGAAGCGGGTGTAGCGCGATCGCTAGAAATTCTGACGAATGAAATCGATCTCGCGCTGGCATTACTCGGGCGCAATCGGCTGGATGAATTGAATCCGGATATTTTGACTGTGCGTGGCTGAGATGCTTATCCGGCGCGGCGTTTTAGCATAGCTGTTTGTAGAAGCGCATTCCGATTGCCTCACAGCCCAATTAGTTTTTTCGTCGACGACTTCGAGATCGAAAATGAACGCGAATTTTGAATTGTTCGAGACGATGCTCGTCACTCGCGATCATCAGGTGCGTCATCTTGATCTTCATTTAGCTCGCCTCGCGCGAAGTGCCGGTGACCTCGGATTTCGTTTCGATCGTGCGCACGCGCAAAGCGAATTGGATGCGGCGCTTTCCAAGATTGAACCCGGCAACCAATCACGTTTGCGTCTCGCGCTGGCACGCGATGGCCATCTCGAAATTTCTAGGGCGAAACTGCTGCCGTTGCCCGATGGCCATGTGCAATTGTTGATCGAATCGAAACCGTTGGAACAGCGATCCTTAGCCGCTTACAAAACAACCCTTCGCACCGAGTACGACGAAGGTGTGCACCGCGCAGAAACGCGTGGTGCGTTCGACACGCTGTTTTTCACCGCCGACGGACGTTTGGTCGAAGGCGGGCGCAGCAACGTTTTCGCGATGATCGACGGTCAATGGTGGACACCGCCGCTTGATGATGGCGCGCTACCGGGTGTGATGCGAAGTTTGTTGCTCGACGACCCAGCCTGGCAGGCCAGCGAACGTTCTTTGCGCTTGACCGACCTGCTGCGCGCTAAATCATTAATCGTATGCAACGCATTACGTGGTGCGGTTCCGGGCCGGCTGGTGATCGATCCGTAGAAATACCAAGCATCGTGGAGATCCGCATGGATATTGGCTCGTGGCTCGATTGGTGTTCTCAATTGTTTTGCTTAATTGACGCGAAGTCGAATTGCCGTTGAAATTCCTTATTTTCCGTATTGAGCCCGACCAGCACTCCTGTTAACGTGCCAAATAGGCTAGCGTACCGCGATACGATGCAAATTATGCGTTAGTTTGTCGAACTTCCGCCGTTTATCCGCTCCCAAAGGAATCACCATGAAAAAACTTGTCACCCTAGTAGCGCTCGCTTCCGCGCTACAAGTCGGTACTACATTCGCCGCTGACACATCCGCGCTCACCGTTAACAAAGGCAGCAACAAAGCCGGCGATGGCAACAGCGTTACTTTCCAGGGCAACCCGTTGCCGCTGATGGGTACCGGCATCGAAGTCGGCAAGCCGTTGCCATCGGCCGTGCTGACCAATGGCAGCTTGGGTCCGGTGAATTTGGCCGACAGCAAAGGCAAGGTCAAAATTATCAATATCGTTCCGTCAATCGACACCAAAACCTGCGAAGAGCAAACCCATCAATTGTCGGAAAAAAATGGTGGCTTGGACAAGCAAGTCGAGCTTTATACCGTCAGTATGGACTTACCGTTCGCGCAGCAACGCTTTGCCAAAGAAGCCAAGATCAGCAATGTGACTTTTTTGTCGGACTATAAAACCGGCGACTTCGCCAAGAACTACGGCTTGTTGATTGCGCCGCTGCATTTAATCGCGCGTAGCGTCATTGTGACCGACAAAGAGAACATCGTTCGTTACATTCAAGTCGTACCGGAAATCACCAATCTTCCCGACATGGAAGCAGCAATGGTCGCGGCAAAAGCGCTGTTGTAATTTCTTCGTTTAGTTTTCGCGAAAAGCCCCGCCTTGCGCGGGGCTTTTTTCATTTTAAGTTCCCGTAACGTTTCATACTGTCATTGCGAGGAGCGTTTTTTGCGACGAAGCAATCTCGTACTTTTCAGCGCCGCAAAAACGAGATTGTTTCGTCGCAAAAAGCGCTCCTTTCCATGAACCCTAGCGGAATTGTCACCGTTAACATGTCATCGTGAGCAACGCGAAGGATCTGCTTTTTAACGGCCGTAAAACCAGATCCTTCGCGTTGCTCACGATGACATGGCGAGGTGCCAGCAACAGCGCATGCGGTTCATGGCACGTGAGCAGTATTGGCAGCGCCGGTACAGGCAGCTCGCAATGACCAGATCAATCGCTCAGCACCGCCAGCATCCGCTATGAGATAATCGAGAAATTGTATTTTTTCAAGTCACACAACCTAAGGAATCCCCATGGACGACAATAAAAGCAAAGCGCTCGCGGCGGCGCTCTCGCAAATAGAAAAACAATTCGGCAAAGGCTCGGTGATGAAGTTGGGCGATCACGAGGTCGTGAAAGATATTGATGTCGTATCGACCGGGTCGCTCGGGCTCGATATCGCGTTGGGCGTGGGCGGCTTGCCGCGCGGACGCGTAGTGGAAATCTACGGCCCGGAATCATCCGGCAAAACCACGCTAACCCTGCAAGTCATCGCCGAAATGCAAAAAATGGGCGGCGTCGCCGCGTTCATCGATGCGGAACACGCGCTCGATCCGCAATACGCGCAAAAGCTCGGCGTCGATGTTTCCGAACTCCTTATTTCGCAGCCAGACACCGGCGAACAAGCGCTGGAAATCGCCGATATGTTGGTGCGCTCCGGCTCGGTGGATATCGTCGTCATTGACTCCGTCGCGGCACTGACGCCGAAAGCGGAAATCGAAGGCGAGATGGGCGATTCGCATATGGGCTTGCATGCGCGCTTGATGTCGCAAGCGTTGCGCAAACTTACGGCAAATATCAAGCGCTCGAATACGCTGGTGATTTTCATCAACCAAATTCGGATGAAGATCGGCGTCATGTTCGGCAATCCGGAAACGACCACCGGCGGTAACGCGCTTAAATTTTATGCGTCGGTTCGCTTGGACATTCGCCGCATCGGCGCGATCAAAAAAGGCGAAGAAGTGATCGGCTCGGAAACCCGCGTGAAAGTCGTCAAAAATAAAGTCGCGCCGCCGTTCCGCGAAGCGCTGTTCGACATTCTTTACGGTGAAGGCATCTCGCGCGAAGGCGAGATCATCGAACTCGGTGTATTGCACAAAATCGTCGACAAGTCCGGCGCCTGGTACGCATACAACGGCGACAAAATCGGCCAAGGCAAAGACAATTCGCGCGAATATTTGAAAGAGAATCCGGAAATTGCGAAGGAAATCGAAGCCAAAATTCGCGCCACCGTCGGCGTCGTAGGAGCCGCGGCAAAGGCCAATGGAGACGCCAAAGAAAAGTGATCTGCGCGAACGCGCGCTACGCCTACTCGCGCGGCGCGAACACACACGCGTAGAGCTAGCGCAAAAGTTATCGCGCTACGTTGAAGAAGATGACGATCTCAATGGGTTGATCGAAGATTTAGCGCAAAGCGGTTTAGTCTCCGATCAACGCTTCGCGGAACATTTCATCAACGCCAAACAAAAACGTTTCGGCCATCTGAAAATTGCGCACGAACTTAAGTCAAAAGGAGTCGACGCCGAAAGCATCGCACGCCTAACCGTAACGTCGCGCGAACAGGAACTCGAATCGGCCCGCAAAGTTTGGCAAAAAAAATTTCCCTCTCTGCCCGCAAACGCCGCCGAGCGAGCCAAGCAGATGCGCTTTCTGCAAGGCCGAGGCTTCACCAACGACACGATTTTTCGGCTATTTAAAACTACGGATTAATATTGCCGCCTCGCCAAGAGGCGCTTGCCGCTTGAAACGTGGCAAGGCATGCTCGTGAAGGCAAGTCCCGCTTGCCTTTCGGCGAAGCACATGTAAATATACTCAAAATAGTCTACGCTTAAAATTGCCTTACAAATTATAAGGCAACGTCAAGAAATTTGAGGGTAGTAATCTAACGGACCGCTCATCAAGAGTGGTAGGGCTGGCAAATGGATAGTACTGACTTTTATGCTGCGCTAACTGAAAAACTTCAGTCTTTCAGTTCGTTGCCCTTGGACGCTGTGACGCCCGATGACCCGTTATTTTCCTCCGGCCTGGTCGACTCCCTCAACATTGTCGAAATAATTCAGTTTGTCGAGTCTTACTTTAAGATTCAAGTCGATCCTACGGACTTGAGTATGGATAATTTCAATTCGATGGCATCCGTGGCTGGATATGTTGAGAATAAGCTTTCCGGCAAAATCTAAACACGCTCAGCCGGTTCCGACGCAAGTAGAAGTCGACTCCACGCCGCTCACGTTGCCACTGTTAGCCTCGACAGCGGGTATCGCGAGTCTACTGCTCCTGATTGCCATCACCTCCGGATTTAGCGCCATCGATGCCCAATCGGATCGCGGCTATTGGCACGCAATGAGTGACAGCAGCAACGATGATCAGGCTTACGTGATGGGTAAAGTCCTGTCCGGAGCCGCGGCTAAGGCCGATGTGATCGTTCTCGGAACATCCTCGGCGCGGGAAGCGCTGCTAACGGATAGCGAATTTAGTTCGCAACTGCGGCGACAAAACGCGTCACAAACCTCGGTAGTGAATCTCGCTTCGAGCGCGCAATCGCCGATCGAGTCGTTATTGATCAGCGAAGCAATTGCGCCCCGAGAGGGCCAACAGTTTGTTCTTTTCATCTCGCACTCGGTGTTTCAGCAAGCGCGGCCATTTAACGCCATTGAACAGGGTGGCTTTATGTATCCGCCCGAGTTCTTGGTTCGGAAATACGCGCAGCGAGGCATCTTCCCTACCTATTGGAACGACGAGCGCAAGCGCTTCGTGTACCGCGCACGCGCGAAGCGACAGGAGCTATACCGACACCTTAACTATCGATTGAAGTACTGGATTACCGAACAAGTTTATGGCGAGCCCCGCCCGAATTATCTGCCCTACCTATACGTCGGCCTGCCCCCGCTCGATCCCTCATACAAAGAACGCAATATCAAGGCATACGAATCTGACTTTCGTGAGCACCTAGCGTCAAATTTGACCTACGTCACAAAAACGTTAGGCGTTCTCGCAGACTATCTTGCCGAGCGCAAATGTCGCTTAGTTATTGCATTGGCGCCGGAGGAGAAAAACGAAATGCGCGAACTCTTTCCGAACGAGTTTCGCATTTTTAGCGAGATGCTTCAGGCCGCGCAAGCGACTCACAAGTTTGAAATCTTAAACCTCAACAGCAATATTGCATGGGAAGTCGGCGATTTTCGCGATTTCGCCCACGTCAACGAATCCGGCCGGATTAAGTGGTCGAACGCGTTAGCGAACTGGCTTTCTCAACAGGCCGCCGTGACCACCCGCTAAGGCCCGATGCTATTTCAGTCATCGCTTTATTTTGCTCGCCTAGCCATCGCAGTCTTTATCTACTGGTCGATCGGCGATCGCGTGCGGGCGCGCTTTTATGCGCTCGCTATCGGTAGCCTGGCCGTATTCACCTATCTGCTGCAGCGACACTTAGAAAACCAAATTGCATTTGCCTTCATTGCAGTCATGGCGGCATTGGTCATCCTCACCTATGCAATTGTATGCAATTGGCCAGCGATTAGTACACAAGCGATCGCAAGCACTGCTAATCGTTGGCCTATGCATTCCATTTTTTGTGTTTCTAGTGCCGCTACTTGGCAATATGCTTCACACAGCCAGAACAGTTTCGTGGCTCGTGCCGGTCAGTTTAGGTTTCTTCGCGTTGCGCCAAGCGCATTTCGTCTTCGAATGTTATCGCGGTGGAATCAAACAGGCCGACCTGGTGAGCTATGTCGCCTATATTTTGTTTTTCCCATCGTTGGTCGCCGGGCCGCTGGAGCGATTCCCCAAATTCATCAATCAAGTCACGCAAGCACGGCTGGGCTGGGATCATTTTGGTGTTGCCGCCGAGCGGCTCATCAGCGGCGCGTTGAAAAAATTCGTCATCGCCGATGGTGTCATTGCCGCGGCGCTACCGCCGGCCAGTTTGACGCAAAACGGTTTCGCCGACGTCACCTGGTGGACGCTTGTGTTCGCCTGTACCGCGAAATTACTCTACGTCTATTTCGACTTCTCCGGCTACACCGACATGGCTCGCGGTACCGCCCGGTTGTTTGGTATCGAGCTGATTCCCAATTTCAATTTTCCACTGCTACGTTCGAATCTTGCGGAATTCTGGCGTGGTTGGCACATCAGTTTGTCGAGTTTTTTACGCGACTACATTTACTTTCCCTTGGTGGCCAAGTATCGAAACACCGTCGTGCCGCTGCTTGCGACGATGATCGCCAGCGCCGCTTGGCACGGCATTAATCCCGGCTGGCTCCTTTGGGGTGTACACCATGGTATCGGACTGGTTTGCTTGGCCCGTTTCCAACGCAGCGTTCATAAATTTCCTTGGTTAGTCCAACTGCGTACCACGGGAAAATGGCGGCTGGTCGCAACCCTCTTGACCTGGTTCTGGGTGGTATTGGGATTTAGTCTGACTTGGCACGTGGACAACATCGCGCTGAGCTTGCGAATTTATTTTCGATTCTTAACGTTCGGATTAGTGCAATGAAAATTACGGTAACATGGAAAAATCAATGGGTACGCGCAGTGCTGCTTGGCTTCGCATTAGCATTAGTTTGGATTTTTGCCGGCGACCATTTTAAATTCGTCTACCAAGCCTATTAAAATCCAACGGCCGCTCCATCGCGCCGCGGGTCCGACACGGCAATGTAGTCGCCGTTAACCTGTTCGATCAAATTGGCGCCACCGAACATTAAGTGACTGCCGAACGGCGTGCTCGCCGGCATGAATCGTTCCGTCGCAATGATGGTGTGACCGCGCTTTGCCAAGTCCGCACCGATGGTCTGAGCTAACGCAGCCTCTAAAACAATTGCCCTCTCCTCCACTGCGAGGCGCCAACGCGGCGCATTCAATATTTCCTGCGCCGATTGCGTTGCGTCGATGGCGTGCAGCACAAATTGAATATGGGCTTGCGGCTGCACGCTCCAACCCATTAAACCAAAACTCAGCATCGAACCGTCTTCTCGCCGCAGCATCGCCGGACTATTGGTGTGGAATGGCCGCTTGTTCGGCGCGTAGCCATTGACGTGGCTCGGCTCAGGGTGAAACGCACTGGCACGATTTTGCAACGCGATGCCAGTCTCGGGAACCACCAATCCGGAACCAAAGCCGTGACCGCTGGATTGAATGTACGAGACGACCATGCCGTCACGATCGGCGGCCGTGAGGTAAGTCGTGCCGCCACTGCGATTGGTATTATTCGAGGGAAACCGCGCTTCGTCTATCGAAATTTTGGACGAGATTTCCGCTATACGCTGCGGCGAAAGAAGTTCATCAACGCTCACTCTCATCGCGTCGGCATCGGCGACATGGGCGTAGGTATCGGCAAACGCCAAGCGCATCGCCTCGATTTGCAAATGGATGCTATCCGCAGAATCGACTTTGTATTGTGTCAAATCGAAACGATCAAGCAACCCTGCCGCGATCAGCGCGGCGATTCCCTGACTATTCGGCGGCATTTCAAAAAGCGTTGCGCCGCGATAGTTCATTTGCAACGGCGTGACCCACTCGGCTCGCTGTGCGGCAAGATCAGCCGCGGCAAGATGTCCGCCCGCGGAGATCGCATAGGTCGATATTCTTTCCGCGAGTTCGCCACGGTACAACGCTTCACCCTTGGTCGATGCAATTTTTCGCAAGCTTTGCGCCAACAACGGTAACGCCGCACGCGCTCCCGGCGCGGGGCTCGTCCCGTTCGGATAGAAGCACGTGAGCACGTCGGGAAATTTTAGGTACTGCACCTTAAGTCCACGCCACACTCTCGCAATCAACGCAGTGACGAGAAAACCTTCTTCGGCATAACGAATAGCCGGTTCGAACAACTCGGCAAACGGCAATTTCCCAAACCGCTCCGACAAACTTACCCAACCCGACACGGCACCCGGAACCGTTACGCTCGGCCAACCATAATCAGAAATTTTTCCGCCGCCGTAGCCGGAAGGTGGCGCGCTAGGTGTGCGCCCGCTGGCATTCAAACCGACGATTTCGCCGTCGTGAGAAATCAATGCGAATGCATCCGAACCCAGCCCGGAACTCACCGGTTCAACCACCATCAGCGTTGCTGCTGCAGCGATCGCAGCGTCGGCCGCGCTGCCGCCTTTCGCTAGCATCGCCAGACCCGCTTGAGCCGCCAGCGGTTGCGATGCCGCAACAACGTTCGCCGCCATCACCGGCGTACGACGCGATGGATACGCACCAATCCAATCAAAAGATTGCATCACGAAATAGGCTTTCGCAGAATAAAAAATAGCGTCGCGCCAGCGCCCGCTCCACGCTTGCCGATCGGCGATACATGGCTTGCAAACCAATATTCATGCGCCTCTCCAAGCACCGACCCACCTTGGCTATAGCGTACCATGAATACCTCGCTCACCGGCGCCAACGCCGCGAGGGTCATACATCGCTTTATACTTTTGCATTCTGATGGTTTCGACGATAGCTGCAACCGCAATGCCCTCAACTTACATCAATCGCAAAGTTTCCAATTGACCCGCATCACCAGCTTTCAACCAATCGAATGCGTATCGGCGCGGATTCTGATCCTCGGCAGCAAGGCGCGCCGCGATTTCGTGCGAATAAAGGCAATGCTTGCGGCACTATTCACGAGGTTAGCGCAAAGCAATAACGATACGATCCACCAAGGTCTCAGGCGTATCGGCGATATCCAGCGACAAACAATCCGCAGTTGCCTCAAGCGTCGCCAGCTGTGAATCCAATAATGCCGGATTCATATAATGGCTTTTACGGTCGGCGAGTCGCTGACGAATTAACTGATCTTGGCCACTGAGTAACACAAAGCGAACATCGTCACAGCCGATGCTGAGTCGTTCGCGATAACTTTTTTTCAGTGCGGAACACGCGAGCACAACGCTTCGTTGCTGCGTTTTCGCCTGTTGCAGTAACTGGTTGAGTTGATCGAGCCACGGCCAACGATCGCTATCCTGCAGAGGAATTCCGCTACGCATCTTCTCGACGTTAGTCGGCGGATGATGATCATCCGCATCGTAAAAGACCAACCCGCATCGCGCGGCGAGCAGCTTTCCCACCGTGGATTTGCCGACGCCTGTGACGCCCATCAACACGACAATCATCGCTTAGTACCTGGTAACACGTTGCAGACTCGCAGTCACTACAAGTCTCGTTAGGCGCTCACGAAATCGCACAACCAAAAGCGAATACGTTAGTTGTAACCCAATCCCATCGCATCGCGCACATCGCGCATCGTATCTTGCGCCATGCGCCGCGCTTTTTCACAGCCGTCGGCGATAATATTTTTCACCAGCGTCGGATCTTCCAAATACATCGTCGCGCGTTCACGCATCGGCGCCAGTTCGTCGAGCACGCCTTCGATGACCGGTTGTTTGCAATCGAGGCAACCGATGCCCGCCGACGTGCAGCCGTTTCGCGCCCACTCTTTGGTCGATTCGCTGGAATAAATTTCGTGCAATTGCCACACCGGACATTTATCGGGATTCCCGACATCGGTACGCCGCACGCGCGCCGGGTCGGTCGGCATGGTGCGAATTTTTTTCGCGACGCTGTCGGCGTCTTCGCGTAGTGTGATGGTGTTGTTATACGACTTCGACATTTTTTGTCCGTCGAGGCCCGGCATACGCGAGGCGGCGGTTAACAAGGCTTCCGGCTCGGCCAGAATCATTTTACCGCCTCCTTCGAGATAACCGAACAGACGTTCGCGATCGATCATCGCAAGATTTTGCGTTTCTTGCAGCAACGCCTTCGCGCCCTCAAGCGCGGCTTCGTCGCCCTGCTCTTGAAATTTATTACGAAACTCGTGGTACAAACGCGCGCGTTTGCTGCCTAATTTTTTTACGGCGTCCAACGCCTTTTGCTCGAAGCCAGGCTCGCGGCCGTACAGATGATTAAAGCGCCGCGCCACTTCGCGCGTGAGTTCGACGTGCGGCACTTGATCTTCGCCGACCGGCACTTGGTTGGCGCGATAAATCAAAATGTCCGCGCTTTGCAACAACGGATAACCCAAAAATCCATACATGCTCAGATCTTTTTCGCTCAACTTCTCTTGCTGATCTTTGTAGGTCGGCACACGCTCAAGCCAACCAAGCGGCGTCATCATCGACAGCAGCAAATGCAACTCCGCATGCTCCGGCACTTTTGACTGAATGAACAAAATCGCCTGGGCCGGATCGACACCGGCGGCAAGCCAATCGATGACCATATCCCAGACATTCTCCTGAATGATCTCCGGCGAATCGTAATGCGTCGTCAGCGCGTGCCAATCGGCGACGAAAAACAAACACTCGTATTCGTGTTGCAACTTGACCCAATTTTTTAACACGCCATGGTAATGGCCAAGATGCAATGCGCCAGTGGGACGCATGCCGGAAAGAACGCGATCAGCGTACATAGCTATATTCCAAAAAATAATGCAACAATACTGACAATCAATGTGACGAACGGCATCATCAACATACTCAACATTTTCGTCATCACCAGTAACAAAATGATGATGAACGCATAGGGCTCGATGCTCGCGAGGGCTTGGCCATACTGTTGCGGCAACAGCGCAACGGCGATACGCCCACCGTCCAGCGGCGGAATCGGCAGCAGATTAAACACCGCCAAACCGGCGCTGATGAAAATTCCCGCTTGCGCCATCGCCACGAGTGGAACAGCGTAACTATTCCCGTCCATCATTGTGGCAATCTTAAAAATCAATCCCCAGAAAAACGCCAGTGCAATATTGGCAAGCGGGCCGGCGGCAAACACTTTAATAAAATCGTTGCGCGTTTTGAAGGCACTAAAATTAAGCGGCAACGGCTTTGCCCAGCCGAACAAAATACCACCGGCGAAAATCGATACGAGCGGCAATAGGATCGTGCCGATGGGATCGATATGCGGCATCGGATTCAAGGTCATGCGTCCCGCCGCGTAGGCGGAGTTATCACCACACTTGCGTGCCATGTAAGCACGTGCCGCCTCCGGCATCGTGATCGCAAACATCACCGGGAGGATGGAGATCGCCACCTGTTGAATCATTGCATTGAAATTCATAGCTTCTTTGTTTTTTCCTAATTGATTCCAAGACCTTCGATCGCGCCTTTACCTTTGCGCACTAACACCGGCTCGTCCTCGGAAAGATCGATGACTGTCGTCGGCTCCGACGATAATTCACCACCATCGATCACCAACTCCACTTGATGTTCAAGCCGCTCGCGAATGTCGTAGCCCACCGTTAACGGCGTAGCATCGCCCGGTAAAATCAAGGTGGTGCTGAGCAAGGGTTCGTTCAATTGTTCGAGCAACGCTTGCACCACGCGATGCGCCGGGACCCGCAGGCCGATGGTGCTGCGTTTCGGATGGGACAATCGCCGCGGCACTTCGCGCGACGCACGCAGAATGAAGGTATAGCTTCCAGGGGTATGGGCGCGCAAAAAGCGATATTGTACGTTATCCACGCGCGCGAACTTGGCGATCTCGGACAGATCGCGGCACACCAGCGTTAGATGATGGTGATCATCGATCTCGCGAATACGGCGCATACGTTCAACTGCGTCCTTGTCGCCAAGGTGGCACCCGAGCGCGTAACAGGAATCCGTCGGATAAACGATCACGCCGCCCGCGTGAATTAATTGAACCGCCTGTTGAATCAAGCGCGGTTGCGGATTGTCGGGATGGATGGAAAAGAATTGCGCCATTTATCGGCGACGCCCGCCCCTCACCCTTGCCTTCTCCCCATAGGGGCGAGGGGACAGAATTCCCTCTCCCTGTGGGAGAGGGTTGGGGTGAGGGACGTTGGCTGTTAGAAAAATATTGTTCAACATTGCGTCGCAGTTAGCTCGCGCGACAAAACTATTGGACAGAATTTATTGCAACGACGGAATCAGCGACCAAACCGGCTTCAACTGCGCGGGCAATGGCGGGATGCGCCCCAATTGCACACGGCCATCTTCGTCGCCGTGAAAATCCGAGCCACGCGAGGCAAGCAATTCGTACTCCAGTGTTAAGCGCGAAAAGCGGTCGACATGCTCCGCGCTGTGGTTACTTGTTACGACTTCCACACCGAGCCCGCCAAGGGTTTTGAATTCACCGAGCAGCCGCTTCATCGCATTCGGCCCAATATCGTAGCGACCCGGATGCGCAATAATCGCAATGCCGCCGCTGCCCGTGATCCAGCGCACCGCATCGCCTAAGCTCGCCCATTCGTGCGGCACGTAGCCTGGCTTACCCGGCACCAGATATTTTTTGAAGACGGTTTTCACATCTTTCACGTGACCCGCCTCAACCAGGTGCCGCGCGAAATGCGTGCGGCCGATCATGTCCGGATTTTTCGCGTAAGTCAGCGCGCCTTGCAGCACGCCGCCGATGCCGGTGCGCGCCAAGCTCTCGGCCATTTTCTCGGCACGTTGCATGCGGCCGGAGCGAATTGTTTCCAAACCAGCAAGTAAATTCGCTTCGCTCGGATCAATATTCACGCCGACGATGTGCAATGTCTTGCTGGTCCAAGTCACCGAAATTTCAACGCCGTCAATAAAGCAAATGCCGTGCTCGTTCGCGGCTTCACGCGCTTGCGCCAAACCGCCGATGTTGTCGTGATCCGTCAGCGCCAACACGTCGACGCCATTGGTCGCGGCAAAGCGCACGACATCGCGCGGCGGATGCAATCCGTCGGACATTTCGGAATGACAGTGGAAATCGATATTGCTCATGGCTAAATCAAAAACGTAACAAATGATGATAACAGACTCATGGCGCACAATTATTATCTGTAACCCTCAGTCTTTTCGAAATGGGACCGGCAATTTGCCTTACCGCACTTCGAATAACGCCCGGAGAGGCTCATGGATAGTCGTTCTTAAGAAGCCGATCGCGTAATACTTGGCCACGGGGCGCCTCACCGAGTATCATTTCATTCTTTGAACGATTTCGAGGAAACAGCAATGGGTGCGCGAGAAAATTTCATTGGCGGTGCGTGGGTCGGCAGCAGCATGGCGAAACCGAATATCAATCCATCCAATGTGAGTGATGTGATCGGCGACTATGTTCGCGCCGACGAAAAACAGGCGAACGACGCGATTGACGCTGCGGCGACCGCCGCGCCGGCATGGGCTGACGCGACGCCGCAAGTGCGCTTCGACGCACTCGACAAAATCGGCACGGAAATTCTCGCGCGCAAGCAAGAGCTAGGCGAATTGCTCTCGCGTGAAGAAGGCAAAACTTTGCCGGAAGGCATCGGCGAAGCGACTCGCGCCGGCCACATTTTCAAATTTTTTGCCGGCGAAGCATTGCGCATCGAAGGCGAAAAAATGGCGTCGGTGCGCCCCGGCCTCGACGTGGAAATCACCCGCGAGCCGGTCGGCGTCGTCGGCATTATCGCGCCATGGAATTTTCCGATCGCCATTCCCGCGTGGAAAGTCGCGCCAGCCTTGGCCTACGGCAATTGCGTGATCTTAAAACCGGCCGATTTAGTGCCCGGTTGCTCGTGGGCGTTAGCGGAAATCATCAGCCGCGCCGGCTTGCCGACCGGCGTGTTTAATTTGCTGATGGGTTCCGGCAGCGTGGTTGGCAGTGTGATTTTGAATAATCCGAAAGTGAACGCGATCAGCTTCACCGGCTCCGTCGCGACCGGCGGAAAAGTGCTGGAAGCCGCGACAAAGCGTAAAGCGAAAGTGCAACTGGAAATGGGCGGCAAAAATCCGCTGGTGATTATGGATGACGCCGATCTCGCGACAGCCGTGAACTGCGCGGTGCAAGGCGCGTTTTTCTCGACCGGCCAACGCTGCACGGCATCGAGCCGCATCATCGTGCAACAAGGCATCCACGATAAATTTGTCACCGCAGTCATCGAGAAATTGAAAACGCTAAAGATCGATGACGCGTTGAAGCAAGGCACGGACATCGGCCCGGTGGTCGATCAAGCGCAACTCGATCAAGACATGAGCTACATCGACATCGCGAAGAAAGAAGGCGCGAAACTCGCCTTCGGCGGTGAGTTGTTGCAGCGCGAACACAAAGGTTTTTACATGCAACCGGCGCTATTCACCGAAACGACGAACCAAATGCGCATCAGCCGCGAAGAAGTGTTCGGCCCGGTCGCCAACGTCGTGCGCGTGAAAGATTTCGACGAAGCGCTCGCGGTGGCTAACGATACCGAGTTTGGCCTATCGTCCGGCATCTGCACCACGTCGCTCAAATTCGCCACGCACTTCAAACGTAAAGCGCAAGCGGGCATGGTGATGGTGAACGTGCCGACGGCGGGCGTGGATTACCACGTGCCATTCGGTGGCCGCAAGGGCTCGAGCTACGGGCCACGCGAGCAAGGGCGCTATGCGGTGGAGTTTTATACGACGGTGAAGACGGCGTATACGGGCGCTTAGTTTTTTTGAAAAATCCAAACAACGATTATTAACTGTCATTCCCGCGCAGGCGGGAATCCATACGGCGTCGGTTCTTGCCAATGCCGAATAGATTCCCGCCTACGCGGGAATGACACAAATAAAGCACAGTAGGAATTAACCATGGCAACCAGCCTCTCCCCCATCCGCGTTCGCTTCGAACACCCCAACCTATCCACCGCAGAAGCCTGGGCCAAAGCGCCGGTCGAGCCGAACGAGAAGGAACGCAGCGAACTCAAAGCGCGCATCAAGGCCTTACTCAAAGCGCAAGACGCCGTGCTCGTCGCGCACTATTACGTGCACGGCGACTTGCAAGATATCGCCGAGGAAACCGGTGGCGTCGTGTCCGACTCCCTCGAAATGGCGCGCTTCGGCTCCGATCATCCGGCCAAAACCGTCATCGTTTGCGGCGTGCGCTTCATGGGTGAAACAGCGAAGATTTTGAATCCGGAAAAACGCGTGCTGATGCCCGATCTGGAAGCGGAATGCTCGCTCGATTTGGGTTGCCCGCCGGATCAATTCGCCGCCTTCTGCGATGCGAATCCAGATCGTACCGTCGTCGTCTACGCCAATACCAGCGCGGCCGTGAAGGCGCGCGCCGATTGGATGGTAACCTCCAGCATCGCGGAAAAAATCGTCAAGCACTTGCACGAGCAAGGCAAAAAAATCCTGTTCGCGCCCGACAAACATCTCGGCGAATACATCCAAAAACAAACCGGCGCCGACATGTTGTTGTGGCAAGGCTCATGCGTCGTTCACAACGAATTCAAAGCCAAGCAACTGGCCGAAATGAAAGCGCAACATCCGAACGCGAAAGTGTTGGTACACCCAGAATCGCCGGACGACGTCATTCGCCTCGCCGATTCCGTCGGCTCGACGACGGGCATCATCCAAGCCGCGCAACGCTCGAGCGCGAAGGAATTCATCGTTGCGACGGATAACGGCATCCTGCACAAAATGAAAAAACTCATGCCGGAGAA
>JANOLP010000269.1:0-4925 GCA_031419835.1 Pseudomonadota bacterium
ACAACATGCTTAATCGGAAAGCTTTGAAGTTTATCCAGAATACGTTGCCAATCCTTGAGTTTGGAATCGCGTAGTTCCGGTATGCGATCCTGATCGACCAAACCGCCGGCGAATAAAACACCGGTTTCGCGATGAAACACGGCGAGATCGCCCGGCGTGTTGCCCCAGCCCAGCGCGTGCAGCTCGAGGGTGATGCCGGCAACGCTGACGAATTCTGACGCGCTGATCTGCTGATCCGGCACAACGACTTTGCTGCCGCGCATTTCGTTTTCGCCTAGCAATTCTTTCAGATGATGTAAGCAGTTTTCGCAGCGCGATTGCATCAACTGCGCTGTTTTGACATGGCTCAGAATCGGGATATTTTGTCTTTGGAAATAGCGCGCGCCAAATAAAAATTCCTGATGCGCGTGGGTGACGATAGCAAGGCGAATCGGACGAGAACTAATGCGCTTAATGGCCCGGGCCATGTCTTGCGCATGCCGATAGGACACACCGGTATCGACAACGATAATTCCTTCCGGTGCGACGATGAAGCCAGAATTGCCAATGCGCCCGCGATTGGCGCGGGATACTTCGCCGATATCGCCGATGAAAGCGTAGACGTTATCGGCGACGCGAATCGGTCGCAGCGGTGCGGCACCCGCAAACGCTACGGAAGCGACGAAAACACAAACAAAACGCAACAACCACAAAGCGGCACCGAGCGTTTAGTTAAACAGACAAATCTTTTGTGCGGCAGCTTGTACTTCTTTGAATTCCTTGACCATGGCTTTGACCATCACATGCTCGCGAATGGCACCGCGATCACCGGCGATAGAAACGGCTTTAGATGAGGTCCAATCATTGATGAAATCGTCATACTTAACCTGCTTGGCGATCTCGTCGATGGCACATGAACATTTGTAAATCATTTCTTGATGCACTTTGTCCGGATAATTTTGCGCGCATTCCAAGACATATTGCACACGGTCGAGCGTTGGGTAGTTGTTTACCTTTGCGACTTTCGCTTTTGGTTTTGCTGCGAATGCACCGAAAGACAGCGCGATTGCTATGACCACGACGAGCGCACGTGAAAAAATCATTTATTGCTCCCAGTGAAAATTAAGGTTTCCTCAACCAGCGGCTTGGCGCTTGCCGCATCGTTGCTCGAGCGTTCCTTCATCATGCTATGGATTTTATAAACGCTGCCCGGAATCTCGTCCGAGAGCGTAATGGTATAGGATTTATTTGAGAACTTCTCGTAACGAGGACGAGCCGGATCATCTTCATAAGGAGTAAGGCGGATCTCCTTTGCGGCAACATCTTTACCCGAGACTTTAATTGTGACTGATTTCGCTTCGGCCTTTTGCGCTAACGCCATACGGATACGTTTGCGGTAGTAGTTGGGCTGGCCCTTAGTGAGTCGTTTCATTTCCACTAAATCGCGTTCAAGAAAAGCGAGGATCACCGGATTACCCGTTGCATTTTCGATCGTATCCGGCAGGCCGCGGAATTGGCGTTCGCCACTCAAAAAATCAATATGGCAATTCTTTCCCGGACCGGCATTCGGCGCCTTGATCGATAGGCTGACCTTGTCCTCGAATGCGGATTCCAGCGTTCCCGATCGGGTGAACTTATAATTGAGTGACGCTGGCGCTTCAATCTTTTTCAAATGATCGGTCATAAAAACCCGTTTTTCAGCATCAGAAATATCTTGTTGCCCAAACGAATTCGTTGCGGCGATGACAAGTATCGCAAACGCATAAATGCAAAATTTTCGGTATGAATTCATAGTTAACTTTTTGATTGATTGGAGCGCAATAATTTGCTCGGTCGTTCCTTCGCCAGTTCAGTAGCTAGATCGGGATTGAGTCGTTGGAGATTTTGCAGCATAAGTTGGAATTTTTGTTCATTGCCTTGTTTGGCGTAGATACGCGCAAGTCCGAACCACGCCTCGCTCGAATCCGGGTCGCGCTGGAGCGCTTCCTCATAGGCTTTAACAGCATCGTCGGGTCGCGCCAATCCGTTGTAGGCGCCACCTAGTGCGATCCAAGGTTCGACGCTATCCTTATCGACAGTTCCCCAGCGATTTGATAATTGCAATAACGGAATCCATTTTTGATCGACTTCCAGCGAATTCGCTTGCATGAAATACGGCAGTGACTCGATCGATTGCTGCCAAAACGCTTTTGATTTCAGGTCGAGGGGCGCGATCGGCGAGTACAGCTTGGTGTCGTTAGTGCTGGCGCCGAGCCAATCGATGGGGACTGAGAAATAGCTGCCTTCTGTGCCGCGCTGACGAAACGTGAGCAAGCCCACAAGTTGCCCGGCATTGTTAAACAATCCGCCGCCGCTCGCGCCGGAAGTGAAAGGTGTTGACGAACGCAATACGTTGCTGCCGTCCAAACGATGCAATGCGGTAACACGGCCTTGACGAAATTGTATCGTAACGCCACCTTCGAAGCCGATCGCGCCGACCTGCTGGCCGAGCTTTAACATTGAGGCGTTGCCCAAAGGCGCGGGGGCCGCGTCCAGGCGTGGCGCATGAAGTACGCAAATGTCATGAGCGATATCGGCAAGTTGCCCCACCACGCGCCAGCGCAAACCGCCGCGCAACATGGTTATGTTTGTCGCGCTGCGCGTTACGTGGCAACTTGTTGCAACTTTTCCTGGGGCGATGGCGACGCCGGTGCCCAACGACAAATTCCCATCGGCGGACAACGCCTCGATCTTTACCAGGCTGCCTGCAAGGCGAATATAAACGCTTCGATCAAATTCTTGGGCATGTGCGGCAACGCTTACGCACAGCGTAACAACGAGCGCGAAAAATTGAGGCATTGGGAACGTCGCGGGCGAAATGACTAAGGAAGCTCTGAATAAGTACGATTTCGTCATGATCCTGCGTTGCTCACAAAAAATATCGCCTTACATATCATGCATATGCTGCGTCGATATTTTTTGCTCGCGCCTTGTCTCACTTAGAACTCGAACTTATTCAGAGCTTCCCTATAGCACTTTGCCGGTTTCGTCGAGCAAGGGCACGTTAAATTCGCGAAGAATGGCGTTGATTTCGACTTTACTTTCGTCGAGGAATTTATCGATCTGTACCTTCCATTCATTTTCGCCAAAACGCACGCCGATGGCCATTTCGTACTGAAAGTTCACGCCGGGCTCGGATGTGAGCGGGACGATGGCTAGTTCCGGCTGTTGCACTTTCTTGGCGAAGTAGCCGCCAAGCGGTCCCCATACAATGGCGACGTCGATTTTGCCTGCCGCGAGATCCTTTTCAATGATCTCGCCAGGATATTGATTCGGATCGGCGTTCATAATGCGATACGGTACTGCTTGCCCCAGCAAACCACGGCGCGTAAGCCATTGCGCTGCCGGTGAACGATCGTAGAGGCCAATCTTCAGTTGTTTGAGTTGCTTCTGATCGAGCTGCAAAAAATCTTGTTTTGATTTAACGCCATCAAGGCCCTTGCCTTTTGCAAATACCAGGGCGTATGTCGATCGATAGTAGGGCTTCGTGGTAGCGACTTGATCGAATCCCGATGGCACGCCCATGATGATATCGCAGCGATAATTTGTACCCGGCAACTTAAACTTGATGGTGTTTCGGATAAAGCCCATGCGCTGCGGGAAGGAAAAGTACTCTAACTTCCAACTCAGTTTTTTCGCCAGCAATTCCGCAAGTTTGTTCTCGATGCCCTCGCCTTTTGTGTTGGAGAACGGCAGATTGTTTGGGTCTTGGCAAACCCTCAAGACTTTATCGACTTCATCGGCGTTGGCCGAACTAATGAACGCGCCGGATAAAACAACCGCGGCCAGGGCCGCGGTAGCGAAGTGTTTTACGACAATCAATCGAAGCATCATGTACTGACTTCCATCTTTGTTTGAATGACTACTCCATCGCCGATACTTTGGCTTTGGTGATCGCGCCATCGGAGCGGCCCTTCAAGTAGGCATAGAGATTATCCATACCTTTCATGACTTGATCGTTGGTATTCCACGCGGGCATGCCTTTTTCTAAACGGCCTTCCGTCAAGGTTGTGACAAATTCGGCCTTGGTTAGTTTCCGAATGCTCTCAAGTAACGACGGGCCGACCATGCCCTCTTGATTGGCACCGTGGCAACGGTCGCACGCAGCCGCGCGCCAAATCTTAAATCCATCGAGCGTTTTCGCGTCGACTTTGGTGCCGTCAGAAACCGTGTAAAGATCGGTCTTGACGACGTTTCCACCCGTTTCGGGTTTTGCAACGTCCGCAGGTTTCGCGGCCTCGGCGGGCGCTGGCGCGGCTGGCGGTGTTTCGGTTTTGGCGGCTTCGCCGGCTGTGACTGCGCCAGCGGTTGCGCCGGCTGTTGCAGCGGCCGCCGCCTTGCCTTTACGTTTTTGTTTCTTTTTCTGTGCGACTTGCATCAAACCATCGCTCGCGTCGGAACTGCCATCGGCAAAGGCCGGTAGGGTAAACGTGACTATCAGCGCCGCGATAAATAACTTCAATTTCATTTCGACTCCTTTACTAATTTTTTGAATAATTGTAATAACGTATCTTCGGGAAAATAGTTACGCAATGGCGCGACTTAATTCCTGGCTCGTTATTTCATTTGGAACGGTTTGTATCAAAAAAAACGGCATCCCGAATCCGGGATGCCGCCTTCTAGCAGTAGTGCTTTGCTTCGATAAAATTACAGCGAGAAGATCGTCAAAGAACCACCGAGGTCGGTGTAGTCTTTGAGTTCTTTGTAGCCACCGACAGCGCCGAGGCCATCGGCGTCTTTCTCAAGACCAGCCGCCATGCCGATACCGGCCCAGCCACCAATGCCTGAGAACACGCCCATGTATTGCTTACCCTTGTGTTCATAGGTGAACACGTTGCCGATGATGCCGGACGGGGTGCGGAACTTGTACAGTTCCTTGTTGATGTTGGCGCTATCAACGCACTTCA
>JANOLP010000270.1:0-26388 GCA_031419835.1 Pseudomonadota bacterium
GCGCGATAAACGATTAGCGTTTTCCCGATATTTTGCACCGGCGCGGCGGCAAGCTCGTCGCATATTTCGGTTAGCATCTTTTCGCGGGCCGCGCGATCATCACCCGAGATTTTGATTTTAATCAATTCGTGATGGCGCAGGCCAAGATCGATTTCTTTTTTGACGGCGGCGCTTAAGCCCGCGTTGCCGATCATAATGATGGGTTGTAAATGATGGGCTTGGGCGCGCAAGAATCGGCGCTGGATTGGAGTTAGATTAGTCATGGATCAATTGTAACGGATGCCGCTTAAACCCTCTAGCAAAGCCTGGATGCAGCGCCATATCAACGACACCTACGTGCAGTTGGCGGCGCGCGAAGGCTATCGTTCGCGCTCGGCGTACAAATTGCTCGAAATCAACGAGCGCGACAAATTGCTGTTGCCGGGAACCTTTGTCATCGACCTGGGCGCCGCGCCCGGCGGCTGGTCACAGGTCGCGGGTGCGCGCGTGGGCGCCAAAGGACGGGTTTTTGCGATTGACCTATTGCCGATGCAAGAGCTGGCCCATGTCAGTTTATTCCAGGGCGACTTCACTGACTTAGATATCCAAACGCAATTGCGCAAAGAATTGCCCGCCGTCGGTGTCGATCTTGTGATTTGCGATATGTCCCCCAACATGAGTGGTATTCCGAGCGCGGATCAAGCGCGGGTGTTTAATTTGGCAGAAGAAGCATTGGAATTCGCCAAAGTGGTATTGAAGCCGAGCGGTGCGCTTTTGGTTAAAGTGTTTCAAGGCGCGGATTTTGAGGCATTTCGCCAGGCGTTGTTCGCGAGTTTTTTGAAAGTTGCGCCGCGTAAACCGAAGGCGTCGCGAGAAGAAAGTCGTGAGTTATATTTGCTGGCACGCGGGCTGCGGCCGGCGGCGACAGCGGAATTGTAAAGTTTTGTTCGGATTGCGGTTTTGCCCTAAGAACCGGAATACACTATCATGCTAGGTCACACGCTATAAGGAACGACGTTGAACAACCTGGTTAAGAATGTCGGCATCTGGCTCATCATCGCACTCGTGTTGATGACTTTATTCAATCAATTCAGCAGCCAGCAGTCGAATAATACGGTCGCGTACTCTGAATTTATGGAGCAGGCCCGGCAAGGCCAGGTTCGCTCCGCCAAAGTAGACGGCCGCACCATTCGTTGGCTGTCCAACGACGATAAGCGCTATTGAACTTATACGCCCGGCGATATTTTCATGATCGACGACCTGCGCCGCTACAACGTGCGCATCGACGCCGAGCCAGAAGAAGAGCGTTCATTCTGGCTAAACGTGTTTATTTCCTGGTTCCCGTTCCTACTCATTATCGGCGTTTGGGTATTTTTCATGCGCCAAATGCAAGGCGGCGGGCGCGGCGGCGCATTTTCGTTCGGCAAGAGCCGGGCCAAAATGCTCGACGAGAATGCCAATCAGGTGACATTTGCTGACGTCGCAGGTGTGGACGAAGCCAAAGAAGAAGTCGCTGAGTTGGTGGAATTTTTGCGCGATCCGCAGAAATTTCAAAAGCTCGGTGGACGCATTCCCCGTGGCGTGTTGATGGTCGGTTCGCCCGGCACCGGTAAAACCCTGCTCGCCCGCGCCATCGCCGGCGAAGCGAAAGTGCCGTTTTTTAGTATTTCGGGTTCCGATTTCGTCGAGATGTTCGTCGGCGTCGGCGCGGCGCGCGTGCGCGACATGTTTGATCAAGCCAAGAAAAATGCTCCGTGCATCGTATTCATTGACGAGATCGATGCGGTCGGTCGGCAGCGCGGTGCAGGCCTCGGCGGTGGTAACGACGAACGCGAGCAAACTTTGAACCAATTGCTGGTCGAGATGGATGGTTTCGAAGGCAACGCCGGCGTGATCGTGATCGCCGCGACTAACCGCCCCGACGTGCTCGATCCGGCGTTGTTGCGTCCGGGTCGTTTCGATCGCCAAGTCGTTGTGCCGCTGCCGGATATTCGTGGACGCGAACAAATCTTGATGGTTCACATGCGCAAAGTGCCCATTGCGCCTGACGTGAAAGCCGAAGTGATCGCGCGCGGCACACCCGGCATGTCCGGTGCGGATCTCGCGAATTTGGTTAATGAAGCCGCGTTGTTCGCCGCTCGCAGCGCCAAGCGACTCGTCGATATGGATGACTTCGAGCGTGCCAAAGATAAAATCATTATGGGCGCAGAGCGCCGTTCCATGGTGATGCCGGAAGAGGAGCGACGCAACACCGCTTATCATGAGTCCGGTCACGCCATCGTCGCAAAATTACTGCCGCGGACTGATCCAGTGCACAAGGTCACGATTATTCCGCGCGGCCGTGCCCTCGGTGTGACGATGCAATTACCGGAACAAGATCGCTACAGTTACGATCGCGAACTTCTGCTCAATAACATCTGCGTTTTGTTCGGCGGACGCATTGCCGAAGAATTGTTTATGAATCAAATGACCACGGGTGCGTCGAACGACTTCAAACGCGCGACGGAAATGGCGCGCCGCATGGTGACGGAATGGGGCATGAGCGACGCGCTCGGGCCCATGGTTTATGGCGAAAACGAAGGCGAAGTGTTCCTCGGCCGCTCCGTTACGAATCACCAAAGCGTCAGCGAAGCGACGATGCAACAAGTCGATCAAGAAATTCGCCGCATCATCGATCAGCAATATGGCATTGCGCGCAAACTGCTCGAGGAAAACCGCGACAAGGTCGAAATTATGACCAAGGCCTTGCTCGATTGGGAAACGATTGATGCCGAGCAAATCAACGACATCATGGCCGGACGCCCACCCCGGCCACCGAAGCCAAGTCCGCCACCGGCACCGCCGGCCGCAAGTGGCGGCGGAACGCCGGAAGCGGCGGCTACCGCAACCGCGAAGCCAGCCCAAGAAGCATAATCTTCAGAGTAATGGTTTAAAATACGACAGCGCCCACGAGGCGCTGTTATTTTTTCTAAAATCGATTCGCTTGATGTTCAAAAGCATCAAGCTTTACAGGAGGGCAACATGATTCCCGATCTTAAAAATAAAGTAGTCCTAATCACCGGCTCAAGCACCGGCATCGGCGCGGAAGCCGCTAAGGCGTTTGGTCTGGAAGGCGCCAAAGTCGCCGTGCATTACAACTCGAGCAAGCCTCAGGCCGATGAAGTCGTCGCTGCGATAAAAGCGAAGGGCGGCGAAGCCGTCACGGTTGCCGGCGATCTCTCCAAGGCCGGCGTTGCAGAAAATGTCGTCAAACAATGTGTCGATCACTATGGTCGCATCGACATATTGATTAACAACGCCGGGAGCATGGTGCGCCGTTGCAATGTGGCCGATTCCGACGATGCGCTGCTCGACGAACTTTTTCATCTGAACATGCGTTCCGTCGTCGCCGCCAGCCGCGCGGCCATTGCGCACATGCGCAAGCAAGGCGGCGGCAACATTATCAACACGACATCGGTCGCGGCGCGTACCGGCGGCGGCCCAAGCGCTGTCCTGTATGCATCGACGAAGGGATTTGTCAGCACCTTTACTCACGGATTAGCGAAGGAGTTAGTGAAAGATAATATCCGCGTGAATGCCGTGGCACCGGGTGTGATTCTTACGCCGTTCCATGAGCGCTACAGCACGCAGGCGCAACTCGATATGATGAAGGCGACCATTCCGATGGGTCGCTTGGCCGAAGCGAACGAATGTAACGGCGCTTATCTCTATCTCGCGTCTGACGCGCTTTCCGGCTACGTTACGGGGCAGATAATGGAAGTGAATGGTGGGCAATTGATGCCTTAGTTTTGTCAGGAGCCAGGAGTGAGGCGTGAGGCGGCGGGTGATCGAATTCTTCGCTGCGGAGCATTCGTTCTAGATCTATCCAGACCACTAGTTATGGGTGTGATTAACGTTACGCCCGATTCATTTTCCGACGGTGGGAAATTTCTTGCCGCGACCGCTGCCATCGAGCACGCTCATCTGTTAATCGAAGAAGGTGCGGATATTCTCGATGTTGGTGGTGAATCGACGCGGCCTGGCGCGGACCCGGTTGGCATTGACGAAGAACTGCGCCGTGTCGTGCCGATCATTGAGGCATTGCGTGGCAATAACATTCCGATCTCGATCGATACGATGAAGCCCGAGGTGATGAAAGCGGCGATTCAAGCGGGCGCGTCGATGGTGAATGATGTCAACGCGCTGCGTGCCGAGGGCGCGCTTGAAATCTGCGCGAGCAGCGCTGTCGGCGTTTGCCTCATGCATATGCAGGGCGCGCCTCGCAGCATGCAGCTTGAGCCGACGTACGTTGATGTTGTTGCCGAAGTGAAAAATTTTTTGGTCGAACGCGCTCAAGCATGCGAACGCGCTGGGATTTCTAAGGAACGAATCGTCATCGACCCTGGTTTCGGTTTCGGCAAAAACCGCGAGCACAATCTCACTTTATTGCGACGGCTTAAGGAATTCCGAGAAACTGGATATGCTTTACTGGTCGGGCTGTCGCGAAAATCGGTGCTGGGAAAGATCACCGGTCAAGAAGTCATTTCTCGTACGCCGGCGAGCGTTGCTGCAGCACTGCTTGCGGTGCAAAACGGCGCGCAAATTGTACGCGTTCACGATGTACGTGCAACGAAAGACGCCCTTGCTATACTTCACGCTCTGAATCAAACAAGCAACTAGGGAGAACACTATGGCCCGAAAATATTTCGGCACAGACGGTGTGCGCGGCCGGGTTGGGGAAGCACCGATCACGCCGGATTTCGTACTACGGCTGGGCTTCGCCGCTGGCAAAGTGCTGGCGGAAGCGAGTCACGATCCGCGCGATCGCGATCGTCCGGCGGTACTCATTGCGAAGGACACGCGCATCTCCGGATACATGCTGGAAAGCGCGTTGGAGGCCGGTTTTTGCGCGGCGGGGGTTGACGTTCTGCTCGTAGGCCCAATGCCCACGCCGGCCGTGGCCTACCTCACACGCGCGTTGCGCTTGCAAGCTGGCGTGATGATCAGCGCGTCGCACAATCCTTACGACGATAACGGCATCAAATTCTTTTCCGCTCATGGAAACAAATTGCCCGATGAGCTAGAGCTTTCGATTGAAGAGCATCTCGAAGAGCCAATGCAAACGAAGCCCTCGGCTCGACTTGGCCGCGTGCGCCGCATCGACGATGCCGATGGGCGCTATATCGAATTTTGTAAAAGCACCTTCCCGAGTGAGCTCGATTTGCGCGGCATGCGCATCGTCGTCGATTGCGCCAACGGTGCCGCTTATCACATCGCGCCACCCGTGTTTCACGAATTGGGCGCGCAAGTCATTGCTATTTCCAATCAACCGAATGGATTTAACATCAATGATAAATGTGGCGCAACACACACCGCCGCAATGCGTGCGGCAGTATTGGAACACCATGCCGATTTGGGTATCGCCCTCGACGGTGATGCCGATCGCCTGATGATGTGCGACGCCGATGGCAAAATCTACGATGGCGATCAATTGGTTTATGTCATCGCGAAACACCGCAAGGAAGTTGGGGTGATGAAAGGCGGCATCGTCGGCACCTTAATGAGCAATCTGGCGCTCGAGCACGCACTCGGAAAACTGGACATTCCGTTTGTTCGCGCAAAGGTGGGTGATCGTTACGTGCTCGAATTGCTGCAGGAAAAAAATTGGGAGTGCGGCGCCGAGAATTCCGGCCACATCATTTGCCGCGACAAACATACAACGGGCGACGGCATTGTTTCCGCGTTGCAAGTATTGTCGGCATTGGCATCGGCGAAAACCACGCTGAAAAAATACACCGCCGAACTGACCCTTTATCCGCAAATTCTAATCAACGTCAAAACTCAAAAAGGCTTCGATTTTCGCGCGCACGCTTCGATTCAAGAAACCGTCACTGCAGCGGAAAAAGATCTCGATGGCAGTGGCCGCGTATTATTACGGCCTTCGGGAACGGAGCCCGTATTGCGTGTAATGGTCGAAGGAAAAGATGAAACACGTGTCAAGCACTGGGCCGAGCGGATTTCCGATAGTGTGCGCGTCGCCGCGACATAGCACTTGAGTGGCCCAGATGGCCTTGGGCCATGCGCCATGCGCCTCTGGCCCGAGACCACCCAGTTCAAACATCAACGCTAACGCACATCGCGTGCGCAACGAAATCCAATATCCTCGGCACGCAAATCCGGGTTGCCGTGATAGCGCTTGGTGATGACGAGGCGATCCGCGGGATCGAATCGTCCACTGCCGCGCACGACGCGCTCGGTTCCGGTTTCCGGCCCTTTTGGATTCCGTCTTTCGCTGCGCGGAAAACTATCTGCATACCAATCCGCGACCCACTCGGCGGCATTGCCGGCGAGATCGTCGACGCCAAATGGGCTGCGGCCCGCGCCATGTGTGCCGACGTTCTTAAGACCACCGGCGTAGGCTTCCGGTGAGGCGTTGACGTGATTCGCGTGTTCGAGCGTCGGTGACCCGTTACCCCACGGATAGGTGCGGCCATCCGTGCCGCGCGCCGCCTTTTCCCACTCGGTATCGGTTGGCAATCGTCGCGCTGCCCATTTGCAGTAGGCAGCGGCATCACTCCAATCTACGCCGATAACGGGCAACTCCCCGCCCCTCTCAAGCGCGAGCGACTCCCAACCATCAGGCGGTCGCACGGACCCGGTCGCGGCTAGAAATTTCGCGTAGCGGCCGGTAGTGACTTCGTAACGATCGATGTAAAACGCGTCGAGATAAATTTCGCGCTGCGGCGATTCAACATCGTCACCCATCGTGAAATTTCCGGCAGGCACCAGCATCAACGGCGCATCGTCGTTGCCTTTAATCGTTTGCGCCGGTTCGCCGGACGAGCGTGCGAACCATGCGCCGGCGCCGATCAACGCGATTGCTGCAACTCCCGCTCCTATTTTGGTAAACGAATTACGTCGCTGTTTCTGCGCAATACGATGCACCGCGTCGGCAACAGCGGCAGGAATATTTCCCGGCGATTGCAGCAAGGTAACGGACATCGCGAATGTGGGCAGACGATCCATCGAAATCGGCTGCAACATCACCGGCAATAACCGCCCCGACGCTTTTTTGAATACTTTCTCTGCGATGCCGAGTTCGTTCAACGTGTAACTGCCGGGATCGATCGCGTGCTCACTCATCAGAAACACAAACAAATCCGCGCGTTCGATTGTCTGTCGAATTTGGTTATGAAATTCTTCGCCGGGCATCAAATCTTCACGATCGAAAAACACGTCGTGACCCTGTTCGCGCAGCGCGTGATTGATCGACTGCGCGATCTCGCGATCCTGCGAGGCATAGCTGAGGAAGATTTTCATAGGGTCGGCATCAAAGTTTGCGGTTTCGTTGGGAATGATTATCGCTTATTGCGACCAAGTGATCGTGAGTAAGATCAGAGTTGGGCGGGATGGCTTTCTCGCGCTGGCGATCGACGCGAAAAAATTTTCGGACGGCATTCTATATCGTCGCGAGTATTTTACGTAACCGTGGCATTTGAACCGTTTCTCGCGCTCCGGCGTCACCATTCTGTCATCTTCTTTGGTTATCTTCGCGAAGCCACGCTTTGTGAATACATAGCGTGTTTCCGACCCCTAACGAAAGGACAACAATGTTTTCGAATGACGAATCGAATAATCCGTCGACCAACCCGTCGATGCAGGATGTGATCGACCGTTGCGATCACGACCGGCGCTTTTTCTTGAAATGCTCACTAGGCACGGCAACGATGGCGACGTTCGCCGGTACGGGATTGGCTGGGTTCACCATGGATGCCACCGCGCATGGCGACGAAGGCGCCAAGCCGTTTATTGGCTTTCAATCGGTCGCGCCCAGCAAGATTCCACTTACCGATGCGGTGAGCGTGCCGCAAGGCTACACCGCGCGCGTCATGCTGGCGTGGGGCGACGCGCTTTCCGTCGGGCCGCACTGGAATCCCGCTTCGGAAATGACCGAAGCGGTGCAGTTGCGCACATTCGGCGCTCACAACGACGGCATGCACTTTTTCCCTTTTTCGGAATCGGAGCGTGGCGGCAGCAAACACGGATTGTTGGTGACGAATCACGAATACAACGATCCCGGATTGGTGCACGCTACCTTAACTTACGCGACCGATGCAATGACAGCGGAACGCTGTAATACGCAGCTCGCGGCGCACGGTGTAAGCGTGACCGAATTGGTTAAGCCCCATCGCGGTAATAGCTGGGAAGTGGCGCGGCCATCGCGTTTCGCGCGCCGCATCACCGGCAACACGCCGATGAAAATTTCCGGTCCGGCTGCCGGTCATGCGTTGTTGAAAACGTCCATGGATCCAACCGGCATGCGCGTGTTGGGCACGCTGAACAACTGCGCCCACGGCCACACGCCCTGGGGCACGTACTTAACCTGCGAAGAAAATTGGAATGGCTATTTCGGGACGAAACAAGCAACGCTGACGCAATCGCCGCTGGAAAAGCGATACGGTGTGACGCGAACCGGATTTGGTTATCGCTGGCACGAGGTCAACGATCGCTTCGACGTTCGCGTCAATGCGAATGAGCCGAATCGTTTCGGTTGGGTGGTGGAAATCGATCCATACAATCCACACAGCGAGCCGGCTAAGCGCACCGCGCTCGGCCGATTTAAACACGAAGGCGCTTGGGTAGTGGTTGACGATGACGACAACGTAGCGGTTTACATGGGCGACGACGAGCGCAACGAATATATTTACAAGTTCGTTTCTGCTCTCAAATTCGACAAGCGCGGAAACCGTCGTCACATGAGTACACGGCATTGGAGCATCCTCGACCAAGGCACCTTGTACGTCGCACGTTTCAACGCCAACGGTTCGGGCGAGTGGCTGCCGCTGGTGTGGGGTCAAAATGGCTTAACGCCGGAAAACGGTTTTGCCGATCAAGGCGAGGTGTTGATTAAAACGCGTCAGGCTGCCGACCGCCTGGGTGCGACGATGATGGATCGTCCCGAATGGGGCGCGGTGCACCCCAAGACTCGCGAAGTTTACATGACGCTAACCAACAATAGCCGTCGTGGCAACACGCCAGTGTCGTCGAATAACGCCGACGGCAGCAGCGGCGCAGCTTCGTCCAATCCGCCGGTCGATGCAGCGAATCCGCGGCCGGATAACGATTTCGGCCACATCATCCGCTGGCGCGAATCCGGCAATACGGTGACTGCGACAAACTTCGAGTGGGATTTGTTCGTTCAGGCTGGCGACGAAGCGACGGCAAAAACCTTGGGCGCGAGCTACACGGCAGGCGAGCTGGGTGGCCAAACGATCGGTTATCGCGGCAACATCAACGGTGATGATTTCGGCGCGCCGGATGGCTTGTGGTTCGACCGCGATGGACGCCTGTGGATTCAAACCGACCAAGCCGGCGACGGTAAAGGCGATTGGGTCAATATCGGCAGTAACTCGATGTTATGTGCCGACGTCAGGACCGGCGAAACGCGGCGCTTCTTAACCGCACCGCCGCACTCGGAAGTTACGGGTGTTGTCACCACGCCGGACAGCCGCACCATGTTCGTCGGCATTCAACACCCAGGTGAAGATTGGGTCACGGCGTTCACGGAGAATTCAACTTGGCCGGATAACGGCGCCAACGGCCCAACGACTTACAGCCAAGTCGGCGCGCCGAAACCTCGTTCTGCTGTTGTGGTCATTACCAAAGACGATGGTGGCGTCATCGGTACTTGATATTTACTTGCTCCCCAACTGAGCAATATTTAGACGCCGTAGATGCGGCTTTTTTTTCTTATTTTTCTGGCTTACGGACGATCCAAGCTGCAAGATTCGCAGCGACGAGCGCACCCAATATCTGCGCGACGATGAAACCCGTTATTCCGTCAGGGCGAATCCCAGCAAAGGTCGGCGTCAGCGATCGCGCGAGCGTGACGGCAGGATTCGCAAATGATGTCGATGCGGTGAACCAATACGCGGCGGTAATATAGGCCGCAACGGTGAACGGCACTGCTTTGGCATTGTGATGCACGCTCAGCTTAATCACGAGGATCAAACCAAATGTGGCGACGAATTCGCTCCACCATTGGCTCAACCCTAGGCGCGCATGATCGCTCGGCGTGAATAGCGCCTCATTGAACATCAGGTGCGTCGCCGCAACGCCAGCCAGCGCAGCAATTATTTGTATGGGGACATAGTACGATGCGTCGCGCCAATTTAACTTACCGTCGATGGCGTCGACCAGCGTAACGACGGGATTGAAGTGGGCGCCGGAAATCGGTGCGAACAAAAAGATCAGCACCGCCAGTCCTGCGCCGGTGGCAATGGAATTGCCAAGTAGCGCGATGGCGTCGTTACCCTGGGATAGGCGCTGGCCCATAATGCCGGAACCGACGACGATGGCGAGCAGCAGCGCCGTGCCGATGGCTTCGGCGGCAAGACGCCTCGCCAAATTCATTGCTTGCCGATATCGCGCAGTTTGGATTGTAACGAAAGCTTATCGATTTGATCGAGCGGCAAGCTCGCGAACAAGAAGATGCGCCGGTGTAATACAGTAAAGGCTTTGACGAATGCCCTGCGTTTATCGTCAGCCGTTCCATCAGCCGCAGCCGGATCTTCCACACCCCAATGGGCACTGATCGGCTGGCCGGGCCAAACGGGGCATACTTCGCCAGCGGCGTTGTCGCATACGGTGAAGACGAAATCTAGTTCAGGCGCGTCTGGAAGCGCGAATTCGTCCCAGGCTTTGCTGCGCAATCCAGCGGTCGGATAACGGCGCTGTTCGAGCAAATCAATGGCAAAAGAATTGACCTTGCCGGATGGATGGCTGCCGGCGCTGAAGGCCTTGAACTTGCCCTTGCCTTCGGCGTTGAGTATCGCTTCCGACAGAATACTGCGCGCGGAATTACCGGTACATAGAAACAAAACGTTGTAGGCCATAGCTCAGCTCACTTATTTAAGGCGGCTTTTGCGCGATCGGGCCGCGAAAAGAATCCGATGGTTTGACGTTCTGGTTGCGGCGCGCAGCAGGCATTGGCAGATTGTGCCGATGCTGTTTTTGTATCTTCGCCAAAGGTCGGAATATTGGCGAGCGTGTGAAAGGTTTCCCAGGCGATGCCTTGGGGGTCGGTGATCCAGTATTTATTCGACTCAGCGTAACAACATGCGGCAGTGTTTTGCTCGGATGCGGCAATCTCTGCATTAGCAACTTGCTGGCGCAACTCGCCCAATGCTTCATCGCTGTCGACTTGAAAGCCGAGATGATCGACACCCGGCGCTAGGCCGCGCTGCGAAATGGCAAAATTGATGCGCGGATCGTCGAGCATCCATTTGGCGTAGTCCGGTTTGTGTACGGTCGGCGAGCTCGCGAACATGGACGAATAAAATCTTACGCTTGCTTCGAGATCGTTCACGGCGACGTGGACATGAAATCGTTTCATACACAACTCCTTTTGGATTTAGACTTTGACTTAGGCGCGCAACATTGCGCCAGTGCGGTTTCCATGACACCCAGACATTCTTGCGGCATGCCACAGCAACAATTTTCCGTGAGGTAACTCAACAACGCCGCCATTTGCGGGAAATTCGCCGAGTAATAGATGAAGCGGCCGTCTTGGCGCGCGCTGATCAATGCAGCTCGGCTCAATTCCTTCAAGTGAAATGACAGCGTCGCGGCGGGAATCTCAAGTTGCTCCGCGACGCTGCCAACCGCCATGCCCGCCGGGCCGGCTTGCACCAACAAGCGAAAAATAGCCAAACGCGATTCCTGCGCTAGGGCGGCAAGTGAGGTGACTGCATCCTTTAATTCCATGTTTCCAATTATATCGAAATAATATTCAAAAACAAGAGCCGAACGAGTCAGCTCTGAATTTTGTTCGCCGAATCGACGCCGCTAGGCGCCGTAGCGACGATTCTTGAAACTTACCGTACGCTTATAGACTTCCATCGATCCGACTCGCCGCAGATTCGCCCACGTACCTTTGTAGTAAGGCACGACATTGCGATCCGTCCACGGCGTGGTGACATCGCCTGCAATGCCGTTGATATAACCGAACTGCATAAAAGTTTGATTTTTCTTAATCTCCGGCGTCGGGTAGGCCATGGCGTAAGTCGAGCCATAGTCGTTGTAGACCTCGACCACGTCGCCACCGGCGATGCTAAGCGACTGTGCGTCGTCGGGGTTTAGTTCGATGAACGCCATGGGGAAACGACCGCGTACAAAATCGTTGTACTGATCGTGGTACGCCGTTTGCCAGACTTCGTTGACGCGACCATTGTTGATCCAAAATTTGTACTTTTCTTTCTGCGCTTGCACGGGCTTCGGCAAACCCGGCCACGGCGCCGGCTTAAATTCCGCCTTGCCATCGCCAGTATCGAATTTACCGTCCATATAATGCATTTCGGTACCGATCAGTTTGCCGTTTTTATATTCTTTGATCGGTAATTGGACGCCGTTGTTACCAGCCGCGGCTAGGCGCTCGTAGGTCGCAAGATTTCCACTGCCGCCGCCCTGGCTATCGATAGGCGGCGCATCTTTTTGGCCGGCGGTGCGAAAGCCGTCGTTGAAGGCATCTTCCTCGGTCTTCCAATCGAATCCAGCGAAACGCTTTGCCATGTCCGAATTACCGGCCGCCTCGTACATTTTTTTCATCGTATTGGCAATGTCGGCGGCGATGAGACAGTCAGCCTTCGCCGAGCCGGGAGGGTCCATGAATTTTTGCGACAGGCGCAAACGTCTTTCCCCATTCATTGAGGTTAGGTTCGTTTCGCCCGGGTGAGCGGCCGGCAGCATTAAATGCGCCGCATCCGCCAACATCGTTGGATAGAGGTTGATATTCGTCACGAATAATCCGCCTTTGTTTTTTACCGCATCGTAAATAACCTCGACCATTTCCGCGGCAGACTTACCGCGCGCCGCGCCCATCGCTTCCTTGACGATGTTCGAACGGCGCAGAATCGCCCGGCGGTGTTCCTCGGCGTTGAGCGTGGTTTGAAATGGATTCGCACCCCAGGCCGTGTACATCATCGCTTTGCCGTTGATGATCTCTTGGTCGACGTAGATCTTGCTGTCGCCTGGATAAGGCGGTCGCGTATAGCCCTCTTGATGGCCGCCCATGCGCACCACGCCGGTACCGCGACGGCCCACGTTGCGGGTGGCGAGTACCACATCGACCAGCGCCGACTGGATCAAGTAATTGTCATTGCCCCAAATAATGCCCTTTTCATAGGCGTGCATTGTGTGGGGGCGATGACCTGAGGCTTTCGGCTTATACGCCCAATCAGCCGCTTGTTTCAGTCTTGCAACAGAGATGCCCGTGATCTTGCTTGCCTCCTCCAATGAGAGCTTATTCGCTTGAACGGCAGCATCAAAACCTTTGGTGTTTTTAGCGATAAAGTCTTTGTCGTGCCAACCGTTCTCGACGACATAGCTAAAGAACGCGTTGAACAACGCGATATCGGTGCCCGGTTCGATATCCAGGTGCAGTATATTTTCTTTTCCTGCCACTTGCTCGCAAATGGCTACCGTCGGGCTACGGCGTGGATCGACGATAATGATCTTGGTCTTGTCGAAACTCTCGCCAGCAAACCATTTCTTCTTCTTGTCCAGGGTCGCACCTTGCATATTAGGCACCCAATGGGCAAGGAAGTAATTCGTCTGGGTTTCATAGGCGTTGGTGCCGATCGCCATGATGACATCGGCGACCTCTGCGTCTTCGTAGCTATTGTTCAACTCGCCTACGCCCATATCGCGCGTAGCGTGGCATTCGGAGTTATAGGCTGGGCGATTGTGGATGCGCACCATGGGGGTCTTTAATGCCGTGAACATCAGCTTGCCGCTGCCCCAGGTATTTTCGAAGCCGCCACCGGCACCGCCGTGGTCGAAGCAATCGAACGCTAGTTCGCCGGGTCCATCGCTATCGAGAATTTTCTTGGTCAACCCGGCGTAAAGTGCGAGTGCATCGTCCCAGGTGGTATCGAGCCACTGATCGCCAGTGTTCAGGCGCGGATGCTTTAGCCGCGCTTTGCCTACACCGTCGGAGGTATACATCACCTTGGCGAGTTGACCGCCGCGCGTGGAAGACAGTCCTTGATTCACCGAGCAGTTCTTGTCCGGCAAGATCATGATATTGTGGCGCTTGCCCGCGTGGTCGGTGATAACGTTGGTCATCGCGGGCGTCATCGTCACCGCGAGCGGCGGTAATTGCTTGCGAAAATCCAAGCCTAATGCGTTTTGATCCGGCGCACGGCCTCCCTCTTGGTTTTCCGGCCATTTGTAGACGTGATAGCCACAGCCGACAATGCAGAAATGGCATACGAGATTGGTTTTCTTGGCGCTCACCGGTGGGAGCGCGATACGATCATTTTTGCTGGTCATTATCGTCTCCTCAAATATTGGCTTGGCGGCCGTAGATTAGTCCATCCACCGCCACGGCAGTGATGGTATCGGTCTTATCGTTGTATTCGAGTGTGATGCGCGGCAAGTTTTCCGTCGCTTGACCGCAAATCATTTGCCCGCCCTTTTCGGCATCGAACATGCTGAAGTGGCATGCGCAATTGAAGGTCCGCTTGCCTGAATCGTAGGCGACTGGACAACCCATATGAGTGCAGAGGGTGGAATAGGCGACAATGTCCTGGTTCGGACCCACGCCGCCCGGCACGGCCGCGCCCATTTTGATTGCGGCACAGGGCGAGGAGGCATCCGGAAACTGAAACGCGATGGGCGCATTAGTCGCCATTGCGGCGGCCTTGCCGACACTTTTAGGTTTATACGTAAGCGTTGTATTGCCAACCGCGGCCTGGGCCTGCACCCCAGCGACTAAACTTGCGCCTGCGGCGACACTGCCGCCAATCTTGAAAAATTCTCGACGTGAGACCGTCATGATGACTCCTCCAATTAGTTATTAATTTTCTGGCCTATTGAGCGCGAGCCAGAGACGCCTAATGTCCAGAATAAAGAACCCGGTGAATCGATCTTATGAGGTCGCGTAATGTTTGTCTGGAACACAAATTACGCTAGCTTTGTGCACGGTACTACGAAACCGATTGCCGGGCAAATTACATCAATCTGCGTTGACGCTGAATACTATCCGAAACGACCGGTAATGTAGTCTTCCGTTTGTTTGTTTTTCGGCTTGATGAAAATCGTGTTGGTGTTATCGAATTCGATCAACTCGCCTAAATACATATAGGCCGTGTAATCGGACACCCGTGCCGCTTGTTGCATATTGTGCGTGACGATCAAGATTGTGACTTTTTTCTTCAGTTCCGCAACGAGTTCTTCGATACTCGCCGTGGCGATGGGATCCAGAGCCGAAGTGGGTTCGTCGAACAGTAAAATTTCCGGGTCCGTCGCCAATGCGCGCGCGATGCACAAGCGCTGCTGTTGACCGCCGGATAAATTAAACGCGAGATCGTTGAGACGATCCTTCGCTTCGTTCCACAACGCCGCGCCTTTCAATGCGACTTCGACTTTTTCTTCCAACAGCGCGCGATTTTTGACGCCGCGCACGCGTAATCCGTAGGCAACATTTTCGAAAATGGATTTCGGAAACGGGTTAGGTTTTTGGAACACCATGCTGATGCGCATGCGCACTTCGATTGGGTCAACGCCATGAGCTAAGACGTTGACGTTATCGGGCTTCAAAAAAATCTCACCTTCGTAACGATTGCCCGGATACAAATCGTGCATGCGATTAAAACAGCGCAGAAAGGTCGATTTGCCACAGCCGGATGGGCCGATCAACGCCGTTACTTTTTTATCCGCAACCGGCAAATTGATATTCTTCAGCGCTTGATACGAGCCATAGTAAAAATTCAAGTTACGTGCTTCGGCTTTAACGTCGGTGATCGTGAGCGAGGTCATGTGTTGTTTACCATTTGATATTTTTGCGCAGACGATAACGTAGCCAAATCGCGAATCCGTTCATCAGCAAGGTCAGCACGATCAGCACCAAGCCCGCTGCTGCTGCGTTCACTTGGAATGCGGGATCAGGGCGCGAGGTCCACTGGAACATTTGGATCGGCATCACGGTGAAACTTTCATGCAACCAATCGAACGACAGAAACGGAAACTCGCTTTTGACCGGGCTCGACGGATAAGAAAATATTGCAACCGCTGCACCGACCGTGATCAGCGGCGCGGTCTCGCCGATGGCGCGCGCGAGGCCGATGATGACGCCGGTTAAAATCCCCGCACTGGAATACGGAATAATGTGGTGCGATACCATTTGCCACTTAGTCGCGCCGAGTGCGTAAGCGCCTTCGCGGATGACGCGCGGTATGGTGCGAATCGCTTCGCGCGTGGCAACGATGACGATGGGCAAGATCAATAGTGCCAAGGTGAGTCCAGCCGCCGCAATGCTTTGGCCAAGGCCCAGCAGATAGACAAATAGTCCCAAACCCAGCAAACCATAAACAACCGAAGGCACGCCAGCGAGATTGCTAATATTGATTTCGATTAAACCGGTGAGCCAATTTTTCGGTGCGTATTCTTCGAGGTAAACGCCGGCAGAGACCCCCAGCGGCACTGCTGTGAGCGCCGTGACCAACATCACCAGTAACGTGCCCACCCACGCCGCAGCAATGCCTGCACTACCCGCTCGGCGCGACGAAAAATTGCTGAAAAATTCCCAAGAGATTCGCGGCGCGCCCTGCGACAATAGATTCACAAATAGCCCTACCAACACCATCACGGCCAACGACAACGCCAGCAACCCGATCAAGGAAAACACTAAGTCCCAGCGCTTGGCTTTGGCGATGAGGCGACGAATCTCGGCGACCGCGGTGGGTTCCATCAATACACCTCGCGGTAGCGCTTGCGCAGCCAGTAGCCCAAAATATTGAAGGCCAACGTGATCAACAGCAGCGTCAAACCGACGGCAAAAATACTTTGATAGCCGATGCTACCGTGGGGCAAATCGCCTTGACTTACCTGCACGATATAGGCTGTCATCGTCGCCGCCGGCTCGAGCGGATTCCACGTTAAGTTCGGTTGCATACCGGCCGCCAGTGCAACGACCATGGTTTCACCGACCGCACGGGAAATCGCAAGAATATAAGACGCCGCCAAGCCGGAAAACGCAGCCGGCGTCACCACTTTCCAAGCCGTTTGAAAACGCGTCGCGCCCATCGCATAGGAGCCTTCGCGCAAGTGCATGGGCACGGCGCGCATGGCATCTTCCGACAGCGAGCTGACGTAGGGAATGATCATGATGCCCATCACCAAACCGGCGCTAAGCAAGTTAAAGCCGGGTAATTCCGGAAAAAATTTTTGCAGCAGTGGTGTGACGACTAGAAATGCAAAGTAGCCGTAGACCACCGTGGGAATCGCCGCGAGCAATTCGAGAATCGGTTTCGCCGCTTCGCGCATTTTGAATGGTGCGAATTCGCTGATGTACATCGCAATTGCCGTTCCGACGGGAATCGCAATACACAGCGCGACAGCAGACGAAACAAGCGTTCCCGAAATGAGCGGCATGATGCCGTAGCGCGGATTATCGAATAGCGGTGTCCATTCCGTGTCCGTCAGGAAATCCCAAATCGGCACGTGCTGAAAAAACGTCCACGATTCCTTCACCAGAATGAACATAATTGCGAGCGTGATGGCGACCGACGACAAGGCCGCCAACAGCAGCAATGTCTCAATCACCCATTCTTTGAATTTCCCCCACGGTCGACGGTTGACTGCCATGGCCGAACTTACTTCAGACAAGGACGCTCCCTGCATTACGCTTGACCCGCTCATTCTAAATCAACCTTCGGTCGAGTTCTTGCTGATCGGTGGAAAAAAAACCGGGGACATGATTCCCCGGTTTTCTGTTCATTTAGCTCAAATTCGCGACTACAACTTGCCTTCGCGCTTCATAAGCTCTTCGATTTTCACGCCGACTTCCGCCGTGCCGCCGAACACGGTGCCGATTTTCTTCTTCGATACATGCTCTGCGGCAAGCTCGTAGGCTTTCTTCGGCAGCGGAATGTAGCGAACTTCTTTCGCCAGATTCGCAGCGTTTTTCAGATAGAAGGTAATGAATTCTTGCACTTCGGCGCGCTCAAGCGATTTCGCTTTCACGTAAATAAAGATCGGACGCGACAGCGGCTGGTAGCTGCCATCTTCCACGGATTTGTCCGAAGGGCCAACCGCGGGCGCACCTGCTTTCGCAACGATCGGAACGGCTTTCAGCTTGTCTTGATTTTCCGCGTAGTAAGCGTAGCCGAAGTAACCGAGCGCACCTTTGTCGCGCGACACGCCTTGCACCAGCACGTTATCGTCCTCGCTCGCAGTGTAATCGCCACGGCTGGATTTTGCTTTACCGACGATGGCTTCGGTAAAGTAATCGAAGGTGCCGGAATCGGAGCCCGCGCCGAATAACTTGAGCGCCGAATCGGGCCACGCCGGATTCACTTGATTCCACTTGGTGATTTTGCCTTGCGCTGCCGGTTCCCACATTTTCTTCAGTTCAGCAACGGTGATGCTATTCAGAAAGGCGTTATCTTTATGGACGATCACGGTCAGCGCGTCATACGCGATCGGCAGCTCAATGTAGTCGATACCGGCCGCTTTACAGATTTCCATTTCCGCCTTCAGGATCGGGCGCGATGCGTTGGTGATATCCAGCTCGCCGCGGCAAAATTTCTTGAAGCCGCCGCCGGTGCCGGAAATACCCACGGTCACTTTTACTGAGGCTTTTTTCACCACTTGGAACTCTTCCGCAACCGCTTCGGAAATCGGATAAACCGTGCTGGAGCCGTCGATCTTGATCGCCTGGGCTGATGCGGTGAGCGGAACGAAACCAATCGCGCCAAATACCAACGCGCTGATACCGAATAAACTAAGCTTAATTTTTTTCATGTCTTGCCACTCTCCAAAATTAGAAATTTCCACACGATGCCGATGTTAAGGAGCGAATATTACAGAATCGTGACAGAATTTCGCGAGAGTTTTATTTGAACAGGCTTCGCCAGAAGGCGCATGGATAGTGGCTTCTGGCATGGCATTACTCGAACGCCGCATCGGTATTGGATCGCAGCGATGCTTGCTTTTGCCCTCCGTGCGAAAGTCGAGACGGGATTTCTGAAAGCCGATGGCGTAGGGTGCATTTATGCACCAGAAGTTTGGAACGGCGCATGAATGCACCCTACCTGTGAGCGATCGCTTAAGCGACTAATCCAACCCCTTCAACGCCATTTCCGCCGCACGCAATACCGCCTTCGCCTTGTTATTCGTTTCCAGCCATTCGCTTTGCGGCACGGAGTCGGCAACGATACCGGCGCCCGCTTGCACGTAGAGCATTTTATTTTTCACCACCGCAGTGCGAATCGCGATCGCTAAATCCATGTCGCCGTTAAAACCCAAATAGCCGACTGCGCCCGCGTAAACGCCGCGCTTGGTTGGCTCCAATTCGTCGATAATTTCCATTGCACGCACTTTCGGCGAGCCGGATACCGTGCCGGCCGGAAACGTCGCGCGCAACACGTCCATCGCGTCCATCGCCGGGCGCAGTTTTCCTTCGACGCCGGAGACGATATGCATGACATGGGAATAGCGCTCGATGATCATGTTGTCCGTCACTTTCACGCTGCCGGTCTGGGCTACGCGGCCAACATCGTTGCGGCCAAGATCCATCAGCATCACGTGCTCGGCGATCTCTTTCGGATCGGCGGCCAAATCTTTGGCGAGTGCGTCGTCTTCCGCCGGCGTGGCGCCGCGTGGGCGCGTGCCGGCGATCGGACGCAACGTCACCGAACCCTGCTCCAAGCGCACCAGAATTTCCGGTGACGCGCCGACAACGTGAAAATCGTCGAAGTTGTAATAAAACATATACGGCGATGGATTCAACGTGCGCAGCGCGCGATACAAGGTGAGCGGCGAGGCATCGAATGCCTGGCTCAAACGCTGACTCAACACCACTTGCATGCAATCGCCATCGTAAATGTATTGCTTGGCGCGGCTCACAGCCGCTTTGAATTTTTCTTCGCCGAACTCGGAACTCGCGGCGCTGGCTGTCGCGGCGTCGGATTTTGGCGGCGGCTCGATCGGCTGGCGCAACTTGCGTTTCAATTCCGCTAAGCGTTCTTGCGCGGACTGAAACGCGTTCGGCACCGACGGATCGGCATAAACGATGAAATAAAGTTTGCCGCGTAAGTTATCGAACACCACGAGCTCAGTCGACAACAGCAGAATAATGTCGGGCAAATTTAGTGTGTCATTTTTCTTCGTCGAAGCCAGACGGCGCTCGATATGGCGCACGGTGTCGTAACCAAAGTAACCGACCAAACCGCCGCAAAAGCGCGGTAAGCCCGGAATCTGCGCGACGTTGAAGCGCTTCAAATAATTATTGATGAACACCAGCGGGTCACCAGATTGCGACGTCTCGAGCACAACGCCGGCATTCTCGACCGTGACCTTGTTGCCGAACACGCGAATACGCCGCGCCGCAGGCAAACCGATGAAGGAATAACGGCCGAAACGTTCGCCGCCGACGACGGATTCCAAAAAATACGAGTAAGGTTCGCGCCCGAGTTTGAGATAGACCGATAACGGCGTATCCAAATCGGACAGCGCTTCGGCGGTGACGGGAATTAAGTTGTAACCTTGGGCAGCAAGGCCCAGAAATTCTTGCTCAGTCATGACGGCTCCAAATTCAACGAACGAAAGATAACCAACAACGGGCGCAGATCAGCGCGGCCATCGCCAGTTTGTTATCGTGTCGTCGAAAAAGTGCGTCATAGGTTGATTGTGCGTTTTGCGAAAACGCTATTCTCGATTAAATTTGCCGCTTCGACAAGGTCTGCGACTACTGCTGTCGGTTTCAGCGCGAGGATATCGTCGCCTTGAAAATAACCGTATGGCACAAAAAAATTCGGGCACCCGGCGTTATTCGCCGCTTCGATATCGTTTTCCGAATCGCCAATCATCAGCAATTCACTTGGATGAATGTCGAAATATTTTGCCGCATGGAGTAACGGCGCGGGATGCGGTTTCTTTTGCGGCAGCGAGTCGCCGGACAGTGTCAAATCGAAATACTTCCAGAGATCGAGCTCGCGTAGCATCGCCTCGCTAAATCGCGCTGCTTTATTAGTGATCACGACAAGCCGGAGACCCTTATTCCGCGCGGCTTCCAGGCCATCGACTGCATGCGGATAAGGCCGCGTGGTGCGGCACATCACGCGCGCGTAATGGCGCTCGCAAATCGCCAGCGCATCGGCAACGTAGGCATCACTGACCACATCGCCCGCTTCGCGCCCGCGCAGCACGGCGCGACGCACCAGATTCGCGATCCCTTTGCCGATGTAGGTTCTGACTTCGGTCTCGGGAATGGCCGTAAGGCCAAGTTCCTCGCGCATCAAGTTTGCGGCAAACGCAAGATCGCCGACACTATCGACTAATGTCCCATCCAAATCATAGGCGACCGCGCGAACGCGAATCGGCGTCAAGCACTCACCTTCGCGAGCTCAGCGCGCATCGCGACGATTTTCTCGCGGTAACTGCCCTTACCGAAAATCGCCGAACCGGCAACAAAGGTATCAGCGCCCGCCTCGGCGATTTCGCGAATATTATCAGCCTTCACGCCGCCATCAACTTCCAGCCAAATATCGCGGCCGCTCGCATCGATCATTTTTCTTACGGCTTTCAATTTCGTTAGCGCTTCGCGAATAAAACTCTGACCGCCGAAGCCGGGATTTACCGACATAATCAAAATCAAATCGAGTTTATCGATGACGTGGTCAAGATAATGCAGCGGCGTGCCAGGGTTGAATACCAGCCCTGCCTTACAGCCGTTATCCTTGATGAGTTGAATGGTGCGGTCGATATGATCAGACGCTTCCGGATGAAAACTGATGATGTTTGCCCCAGCCTTAGCAAAATCCGGCACGATGCGATCAACGGGCTTGACCATCAGATGCACATCAATCAGCGCATTCGTGACGGGCCGGATCGCCTCACACACCAACGGGCCGATGGTGAGATTCGGCACGTAGTGATTGTCCATCACGTCGAAATGCACGATGTCGGCACCCGCCTCGATAACGGACGTGACTTCCTCGCCAAGCTTGGCGAAGTTCGCGGACAAAATACTGGGCGCGATGCGAAATTGACGCATGGTAGCGGTGCCGTGATTGAACAAAGCAGAATTGTACCGGCGAAGTGTCATCAGCGCGATAACGGTTGTTTATGATCTGCATAACACCGATGAAACCATGTCGCGGCAGATGCGAAGCGCGGCAGAAAAACTTGTAATTCCCGCGAAGGCGGGAATCTATTGAGCGCATCGCCTGGCAACGGCACTATAGATTCCCGCCTTCGCGGGAATGACATATTCTTAGGTGGTACGGTTCAATTGTCGCGGCGCCTTGCCAGAAGCCATACGGCGCTTGCCTGTCAGGCAGGCATGCTCGGAGAGCCGCACCGCGCCTTGCTTGCAGCCCAATTGATTATTTCGTAGTTTGCAACTCGCGCCGAGGAACAGTCGTGCCGTGGCGCCAATATCCCGCTAGCAACACGCCGCCCGCAATAACGATATAGAGCGCCCAATCCATCGCCACATGGGTTGAGAAATAATTTTCAAACAACGGTTCTTTCTTTAATCTGGCCGATTTTCTTTGTCAAACAAAAAATGGCCGCAACGCCAGGTTAGTTCATGCCGTACGCTATCGTGCAGCCATGATGCGGCGGCAATGCGCTTCCATACGCGCCGCGTGGGGCGCAATTCCGGTGAATAGCTCGAATGCACTTGCTGCCTGACCGACTGCCATGCTGCCGCCATTGATTGTCGCGCAACCGCGCGCGCGGGCTGCGCGCAAAAGCGCAGTCTCGATCGGGAAATACACGACTTCGGAAACCCAAACGTCAGGCCGCAGAGATTCAGCGGGAACCGGCAATCCCGGGAATTTTTCCATTCCCATCGGTGTTGCGTGTATCAGCCCATTGGCATCCGACATTGCTGTTGCTGCGTCACTGCCGACGGTGGCACGAGGACCATATCGGGCATTCAAATTCTTCACGAGTTCCATCGCGCGCTGACTATCCAGGTCAATAACGACTAGCTGTTTTACACCTAAGCTCAATGCCGCATGAGCAATCGCCGAGCCGGCGCCACCTGCGCCTAGCAGCACGACACGCGATAAATCGGCATTGGCATCGCGCGCTTAAAGGCCCAACTCCAGCCGGGTCCGTCGGTATTGTGGCCGATTGACTTGCCATCACGAAAAACCACACTGTTAACGGCGCCCATTGCGCGGGATTCATCGGTTAAATCATCAAGGATTGGAATCACGGCCTGCTTGCACGGATAGGTAATATTCAAACCGGCAAAATCCATCATGCGTGCCGCTGCGATTAAGGTTGGCAGAGATTCCACTCCGGCATGAAGGCGATCCAAATCAATCAATTGATAATGCAAGCGAATGCCGTGATGCCGCGCTTCTTCTTCGTGCATCGCCGGCGACAGCGATTGTTGAATGCCGGCGCCAATTAAACCGACCAGCAATTTTCTTTCAGCATTAGTGGCAAGCATCAATTGATCTTCAGAGGCGCGGTCAGTCTTCGTATCGAATCCCTTCTATAAACCTGTTCAATTTTATTCCACATCAGCCTCAGCCGACTCAATTGATTCAGGGAAATCAACATGCCGCTTGCCTAGTTCAGCGTTTTCGTGTGCAATAACCCCTATGGCTGAGAATAACAAGTACGACATATCGGTGCAGGCAATTGCAAGCTTTGTTCCGGATCAATCCGACGAGCAGGAAAATCGTTACGTCTTCGCTTATACAATCACGATTACCAATACGGGTGGCGTGGCGGCGCAGTTGTTGCGGCGCCACTGGATCATTACCGATGCCTCGAATCAAGTACAAGAAGTCAGTGGCTTAGGTGTGGTCGGCGAACAACCCTACTTGCGCCCCGGTGAAAGTTTCCAGTATTCCAGCGGGTCATCCATCGCTACGCCCGTCGGAACAATGCGTGGAACCTATCAAATGGTGGCGGAAGATGGCACGAAGTTTGACGCGAATATTCCGGAATTTGTCTTGAGTGTTCCGCGGGTGCTGCACTAGCGAATCGCTATTTTTTGTCGGTATCTTTGTTTTTCGAGCGAGGCAGCGTCCACCACACGATAAAAATCGCCAGGCATAGAGCAATTCCCGCCTCGAATAAAATCCAAATCATCGTCGTTACCTGCCCACAGAAGCATCACATTTTAATCTAAAGTTGCCGGCAAAAATGCCGGCACGCAAAATCTGGAATTTATTTCTTCATGACCGCACTCATTTCGAAGTTCATCCGCATTTCCGAAATCGCAATCGTCGTATGTTTTTTCAGCGCTTGCACAACCGTAACAACCGCGAAAGAACGGCCTGTTTCATTGCAAGCAAACCGCCCTATCCTTCTTGCACAGGCTACAGGCATGCGCGCAAAAATGAGCGACGCTAGCGAATGTAGCTGCAGCCAGTCGCAACCATCCTTCAGCGACAAGCCGCCCCTCGTCACGCCGATCCCACCGATGGCGCCCAATGTCGTTCCTGAAGCCCGCGGAACGCTCGTCGCGAGCACTTGGAGCGCCCTACCCGGCTGGAATCGAGATAATCCGCTCGATGCGTGGCAAGCGTTTCTGAAGAGTTGCAGTCAATTGCGCTCGCAAATTGCCTGGCAGTCGGTTTGCAGCCTTGCGCAAACGGTACCGGCCAATCCGAATAATTCGACCTTGACGAAATTTTTCGAGGACAATTTCGTCCCTTACCAAGTGTTCAATCCCGACGGCAGCAGCAATGGCATGGTCACCGGCTACTACGAGCCATTGCTCTACGGCAGCCGAACCCAAACCACGCGCTATCGCTACCCACTCTACAAAGTACCGGACGATATGCTGACGATCGAACTGGGCGATGTCTACCCGGAATTACGAAATAAACGTTTGCGCGGCCGCTTGGAAGGCAATCGTATCGTCGCGTATCTTGATCGCGGCGGCATTGAAAATCCTAATCAGCCACTGAAAAACAAAGAATTAGTGTGGGTGGAAGATCCGATCGAATCGTTTTTTCTTCACATTCAGGGTTCCGGCCGCGTGCAGTTTGACGATGGCACCAACATGCGCGTTGGCTATGCCGATCAAAATGGCCATCCGTTTCGCTCCCTTGGACGATTGTTAATCGACAAAGGCGAATTGACGCTAGCGCAAACGTCGATGCAAGGAATCAAAACATGGGCGCGCGCTAATCCCTATAAAATGTCGGAATTCTTGAACGGCAATCCTAGCTATGTGTTTTTTAAAGAGCTGCCGGCCGACCTCACCGGCCCAATCGGCACGCTGGGCGTGCCTCTCACGGCAGAGCGCAGTATCGCCGTCGACTCCCGTGTAATTCCGCTTGGCTCGCCGGTCTATCTTGCGACGACCTATCCGAGCTCGAAGAAGCCGTTGAATCGATTAATGCTGGCGCAAGACACCGGCGGCGCAATCAATGGCGCGGTGCGCGCAGATTTCTTTTGGGGCTTTGGCGATGCGGCCGGAAAACAAGCCGGCACGATGAAACAACAAGGCCAGATGTGGGTTTTACTGCCTAAAGATTACAGCGTCCCGACAAACTAACGACGCCTATGTTCACTGTCATCCCCGCGAAGGCGGGGACCCAGTGTCGTTGGTCATGAACGTGAACATAAACGCTGCGCGTCGTATAAACCAGACGTTCCCGTTTCCACAATTCCTCACCCGCGAACCGCCGGAAGCGTGACGACCAGACGCACAATATCCTTCTGAGACTTCGTCCCAGTCTTCGCCATCGCAGATAACAAATGGCTTTTCACAGTCGAGCGCTGCAGCCCTTCGTGCTTTGCTGAGCAAAATCATTTGCTCATTCTCTGCGAGTAAATCGACCGCGCCGAGCGAATAATGTATCCCGACCTGCGGTAACAGATAATCTTGGTAGAACTCGTTACGAATAACAAAGTGGGCGTCGAGATGATTGTGGCAGGCGAATACTTGTCCAGGTGTCATCGTCGCGGCGACTTGATTGCGTGGATCGATTTGGCCGTAGTAGGCAAAATACGCCGGCGTCGTCTCTTCTTCGTTAAGGCCTATCGCGATGCTCAGCGACGGTATAGCAGTTTGACGATCTAATCCGAGGTCTCGGCATTACCCTCGCCAATCGCGTATCTAAGGGCAGCATCCGGTAGGGCAGATAAGCGTAGCGCCATGGCTGGCCTCGGGCCATTCTGCCGCATGTCACGCGTATCAAACGCTATAAGTCGAATGTCGGATTACACTTCGCTCACCCAACCTACATTTTTCTTGGCGAATTACCACGAGCCGCATGTTGCTTGCCTCTTGGCTAGCCCGTAGCCCAATGAAATGGACTCCTCCCAACCCAGCGGCATCGTAATGTGCCAAAGTGGAGATGGTTAAACCTGACCACGTAACGAGAAGAGAGGAGTCCGACATGAAGCTTAAACGAATTGGGGTAGATTTAGCAAAGAGCGTATTTC
>JANOLP010000271.1:0-7704 GCA_031419835.1 Pseudomonadota bacterium
CCATCACCGCGCCTTGATGCCCGTCTTCGACATCGACAGTCAGCAATTCATAGGGCTCTTGTTTCTCGCCGTTGATTTCTTTCATCACCACGCGCGGCCGGCCGACGGCCACTTCATAGCCTTCGCGGCGCATGTTTTCCAGCAAAATGGTCAAGTGCAATTCGCCGCGGCCCGATACCACGAACGAATCGGAATCACTGCCAAATTCAACTTTCAGTGCGACGTTGGATTGCAACTCGCGTTCCAAGCGTTCGCGCAGTTGGCGGCTGGTGACGAACTTGCCGTCCTTGCCGGCGAGCGGCGATGAGTTCACCATAAAATTCATCGTCAGCGTCGGCTCGTCGACGCGAAGCAGCGGCAAGCCAACGGGCGCAGCGGGATCGCAAATCGTCACACCAACACCGACGCCTTCGACGCCGTTGATCAACACAATGTCACCCGCCTCGGCTTCCGGCACGACCACGCGCTCTAAGCCTTCGAAACTCAATATCTGATTGACCTTCGCCATCACCGGCGTTGCGTCCGGACCGTTCATCACCGCGACTTGCTGGCCGGCGCGAATGCGGCCCTGCTTCACGCGGCCGATACCAATGCGGCCAACGAAGCTGGAATAATCCAGTGAGCAAATTTGTAATTGCAACGGCAGATCGGCATTCGCATCGCGCACCGGCACGTATTGCAGAATCGCTTCGAACAGCGGCCGCATGTTTTCGCTCTTGACGTTCGGATCGAGCGTTGCATAGCCATACAACGCGGAGGCGTAAATGACCGGGAAATCGAGCTGCTCTTCGGTCGCGCCGAGTTTGTCGAATAGGTCAAAGGTGTGATTGACCACCCAGTCCGGCCGCGCGCCGGGGCGATCGATTTTGTTGACGACGACGATGGGTTTTAAGCCGAGCGCCAATGCCTTGCGCGTGACAAAACGCGTCTGCGGCATCGGGCCTTCGACCGCATCGACCAGCAACAACACGCTATCGACCATCGACAACACGCGCTCGACTTCGCCGCCGAAATCCGCGTGGCCGGGCGTGTCGACGATATTGATATGCGTGCCTTCGTAGGTCACCGCGCAATTCTTCGCCAAAATCGTAATGCCGCGCTCGCGCTCAAGATCGTTGCTGTCCATCACCCGCTCGGCGATGTGCTGATGGGCCGCAAACGTGCCGGCCTGCTGCAGGAGTTTATCGACCAGCGTCGTCTTGCCGTGGTCAACGTGAGCGATGATTGCGATGTTACGAATGGCGCGGGACATAGGGTACTCGGGCATTAACGGAAGGCGCGGATGATACCACAAGCCATGCTGCAGCGCGGTGAAAAGCGCTGATTTGGCAGAAGTTTACAAATTAACTGGCATGAAACCGAAAATCAGCGTCTTTTTCCTCACAAAGGTGCCTAAAGAACCGCATGGATACTGGATCACAGAACATGTCACGCCAGCAGGCAAGCAGGACGCGGCACTTGGGCATGCGCTCGCCTGCCGTTTGCGCCCGAATGCGTTAGTTCGTTACTTTCAACTCCACCCGTCGCGCTTCTTCCGGCTTGCCACTGCCGCGGGTTTGGGAAGATTGCAGCAATTCGACTTGCGTAGCGGCAATACCTGCTTTCTCCAGCGCCTGAGCTACCGCCTTGGCGCGCTTGTTTGCGAGCTCGACGTTATAGGACAAACGGCCAGAGCGGTCATGAAAACCAGCAATCTGCGCGCGGGCAGTTGGATTTTCCTTTAGATGGGTCACGACGTTTGCGAGTCTGCCCGAAGCATCATTTGGCAATCGGTACTCGTTACGCGGAAAATATACGCGTGCACTGAGTGCCGCACCTTGCGTTTTTTCTCGTTCGGGCTGAAGTGTTTCTGTGGCGGGCGGCGTCAATCTTGCGGTAGGGTCGCCGGGTGACGTTTCCGCAGTTACCTGTACTTCCGATGATTGCGCCGACTCCGGTGGCGCAGTGGGCGCTAAGTTGGCGTCAACTTGAGGTGCTTCTGTCTCGCCTTGAATGGGTGCCGCGTTCTTCGGTTCCAACGCGACGGGACCGGGAACAGGCGCCAGCGCGTGACGAGATTCGTCACTGGCAACATTTCCCTGCACGCAATCGCGAAACGCGCCGGGGCCGTAGCCCAGTAACCAAAGCAGCGCTAGCAGCAATACCAGCAACGCGGCGATGATGTTGTGCCACTTACTGAAAATACGGTACTGCTCCGGATTTAATGCATATGCTCTATTCATCGCCGGCTCCCCTTAATTGTTTTTGCCGTGATTGCCGGCGATGAGAACTTGCTGCAGCGCCTTCAGGGTGGTCCAGCGATTGCGCGCCGCGAGATCGGCTTGGTCAGGCCAGGTTTCGGGATTCGCCATGCGGAAGTTCGGCCCCGCATTATCGAGAATGGATTGAATTTGCGCGGACGTCATTTCGGACAATTGCTTGAACGTTTTGATTCCCAGTTGATAGAACAATTCGGCGATCTTCGGGCCGATTCCTTCGACGATTGCAAGGTCGTCGGCCCCCTTGATGTCGAACCCGGCGGCGCGCGCAGCATTCACATCGGTGATCTGCACGCGCTTGAGACGGACAATCTCTTCATCGCGTGCAGTGAGGGATTTTTGTAACTCCGAGGTATGTCGCTCCGCTGTTGCTAATTGGAAGCGCCAACCTTGTTTTTCCTGCGCATCAGCGCCGCGATCGATTGCCGGAGCACGCTTCAATTCAGCGATTTCTTCGTCCCGCTTGGCGATGGCGTATTTCTGCTGCGTCACATGGTCTTCGAGTTCCGCAAATCGCGCCTCAAAATCTTGCAGTTGTCGATCGCGCTCGGCGATCACAGCCGAATCCACAATTGGTTTTTCAATTACCCGTTCCACGGGCTTTTCAACAGTTTTCTCGACGATTCTCTCGACCGGCTTCTCGACGATCTTCTCGACAATTTTTTCTACCACTCGAGGCGGCGCGGACTGCAGCGCTTGCAGTTGGCTACGCAACCCGGCAATGACGGAAACTTCCGTTTCCAGGGAGGCAATGAGGGCGATATGATGGGGATTGTCGACGACTTTCTCGACAATGCGATCAACAGGCTTTTCGATGATCTTCTCAACAACTTTCTCGACCGCCGGTTCGACAAACGACTCGATCACCGGCAATGACCGCCTCATTAGCGTCCGCGCCATTAGGCCGCTGAGAAGCCAGCCACCGAGCGCGCCAGCGACCACCCACCAAACGAAACACAAAATTGACGTCACGTTGCTGCTCTCCCCGATGCGAAACCATGCCTGGTTCGGCATGGCTATTTCTTGTTTTAAGGCTTCAGCCGGCGCGAAACCCCGCCGCTGTTCGTCAAGTAAAACTCAACTAATGTCGTTGCTAGTGTAGTGCTTCGGAATTAACGCGACATTCCTCCCCTTCAAGGGGAGGGTAGGGTGGGGATGGGGTTTAATTGAAACGCCGAGGAACCCATCCCCACTAGAGCGGCGTGACCCCTTGATCTATCTGCTGCCTGAAACATTGCTTACGGCCGGATATAGCCGAAGCCTTCCTGCGACTGCAAGCGTGCAATCTCGCCGACGCCTGACGGAACAACCGTTACGGCATCAAGCATTTGATCCTTCGTCACTTTGAAATAATCCATGGCCTGCTGACAGACGCGAAACTCCACGCCCTGAACGGACAAATCATCTACCCACGCCGAAAACGATTTACCCATCATATCTTTCGCGTCTTTGGTGAAAGCCTTGATGCCTTCGAAATTCGCAACCACAATAATCCTGGATTTCGGGTCGCCCTTAAGCTGAAACATGATGTTGTACATCGCGTGGGTAGCGTGAGTGGTGCCGTCGTGTACGTGGTAAACAGTTTTCGTTACATCGGCGCGCGCAAAGGACGCCATGCCAAATATAGCGCAATACATAAGAACGCGTATAACAGCCTTTGTGTGTAATTGAACATCGATGCTCTCCTATTTAGAACCATTGAAATTAAGTCAGGTGCTGAACCTGCGTAGGACTGTAGCGCACGGCAATCTGGCGGTCAATCAAATACAACCGACCGCTTATTTCAGGGCGCCGAAGAAGCCAACAATGCGGGCGATCTTGGTTCCGCCGGGCGTTAAGAACGCAATATCAAGCCCATCCGGCATCGCGGTTCCATCCGCGCGAATCATGCACCAGGTAAATCGAGCGACGCCATGATGCGCGTCAACAGCGCTGGTTCGGACGATTTTGGCGCCGGGACGTCCGCTTTGGACTTTGGCGATGTGGACAAGTAACTCCGACGCATTTGTCGCGTGAACGGTTGGGTCGGTGTAGGTTGCATTCGACGCCCAAACCGAATCCAGCAATTCCCTTCCGCGATCAGCGTTAGCCTCAGTCCAAACCAAACAATAACGATCAATCAACGGCGTGATATCCATAGGGCTGAGTTTCGATTACTGGACTCTGCGTGTCATCGCGTAAGCGGAGAGATGCGATTTGTTAGGGTTGGTCTTGTTTTGAATTCGAAAATCGATGTCGACTATTCGCCGATTCACTTTCGAAAACCTCGGCAATTCCCGCGCGACTGCGCCAAGAACGTGCGCCGAGCCAAAGAAAAAATAAGCCGAATGCAATAACAAAATAACCTTCAATATGACCGCTGGCACAAATCCATAAACCGAACGCCATCGCCGCCGCGAAAACCAAGAAACACAAGACGGCGAGCCCGCGCACATATACGCGTAAAAAAATAATCAAATTTACGTGCGGTGGTTTGGCTCAATGAGTTCACGCCTTTTTGAAATTAACTCATATTAGTTGAAATTCAAGGCAAGAAGTCGTCGCGGTTGCTGTCGCGCCAACTTGCTCGAAAGCTCGATAGAAGGTGAGCTTGATTCATTGTTCCCCAACCGCTTTTAAGCTAAAATTCGTTTTTCAAACTAGCCTTTCAGCCCATGACGACCAAGTATGTATTCGTGACCGGCGGTGTGGTCTCTTCGCTTGGGAAAGGTATCGCTGCCGCAGGACTGGGTGCCATTCTCGAGTCGCGCAACATCAAGGTCACCCTCCTCAAGCTCGATCCCTACATCAACGTCGATCCCGGCACCATGAGCCCGTTTCAGCATGGCGAGGTGTTTGTGACGGACGATGGCGCGGAGACGGATCTGGATTTGGGCCACTACGAGCGGTTTGTGAATGTGCGCACCGGCAAGCGCAACAACTTCACGACGGGTCAGATTTACGAGAGCGTGATCAAGAAAGAACGGCGCGGCGACTATCTCGGCGGCACGGTACAAGTCATTCCGCACATCACCGACGAAATCAAGCTGAACATCAAAGAAGGCGCGAAGGGACATGATGTCGCGATCGTCGAAATCGGCGGCACCGTTGGCGACATTGAATCGCTGCCATTCCTCGAAGCGATTCGCCAGATGGGCATCGAAGAAGGCCGCGGCAATACTTGCTATATTCATCTGACGCTGGTTCCCTATCTCGCGTCGGCCGGCGAAATTAAGACCAAACCGACGCAGCACTCTGTGAAGGAGTTGCGCGAAATCGGTATTCAGCCGGACATTTTGATTTGCCGCTCCGACCGGCCGGTGCCGGAAGAGGATCGCCGCAAGATTGCGCTGTTCACTAACGTCGCAAAAGAAGCGGTTATTTCGGCGCCGGACGTCGATAGTATTTACAAAATCCCGGTGATGCTGCACGACCAAATGATCGACGAAATCGTTTGCCACAAGCTCGGCATCCTCGCGCGAGCGGCGGATTTGAGCGCCTGGCGCAAGCTCACGGAGGCACTCGAACACCCGCTGTATGAAGTCAACGTCGCGCTCGTTGGCAAATATGTCGACCTGACGGAATCCTACAAGTCTCTTTCCGAGGCCTTGATCCACGCCGGCATTCATACGCGCGCGAAGGTCAATATTCATTACGTCGACTCGGAAACTATTGAAGCGAATGGCGTAAACGCGTTGCTCGGCATGGACGCAATTCTCGTTCCTGGCGGATTCGGTAAGCGCGGCACGGAGGGCAAAATCGCCGCGGTGAAATACGCACGCGAGAACAAAGTGCCGTATCTCGGCATTTGCCTCGGTATGCAAATCGCCGTGATCGAATACGCGCGCAATGTCGTTGGCTTGGAAAAAGCCAACTCGACGGAATTCGATCCCGATACCAAACATCCCGTGATCGCGCTCATTACCGAATGGCAAAATCACGATGGCAAGATTGAACGGCGCGACGAAAATTCCAACCTCGGCGGCACCATGCGTCTGGGCGCGCAGTCGTGCGACGTGAAGCGCGAGACCCTGGCCCATCGCGTTTATGGCAAAGATGTCGTCGCGGAACGGCATCGTCATCGTTACGAAGTAAACAATCATTACATTGAACGCCTGGAAAAATCCGGCATGGTAATCAGCGCGCGCACGCAATCGGAACACCTCACGGAAATCGCCGAATTGCCTGGCCACCCGTGGTTCTTCGGCTGTCAGTTCCATCCGGAATTCACCTCGACGCCGCGTGGCGGGCATCCGCTGTTTACGGCCTTTATCCGAGCCGCGTTGGAACAAGCCAATGTCCGTATCGCCAGCGCCAACGCGCCCGTTTACGCCGGAGCGCAGTTGACGACGGTTAACTGATGCGGCTCTGCGGATTTGAAGTCGGGCTTGATCAACCGTTTTTTCTGATCGCTGGTCCTTGCGTAATCGAATCGCGTCAACTCGCAATCGATACCGCGGGGCAGCTAAAGGAAATTGCCGGGTCGCTTGGCATTCCGTTTATTTATAAATCGTCATTCGATAAAGCCAATCGCAGTTCCGCCAAATCGTTTCGCGGCCCGGGAATGGATGCGGGTCTTAAAATTTTAAGCGAAGTGAAAGCGCAAATTGGCGTGCCCGTGTTGACCGACATTCACGAAGTCGACGAAATCGCCGCCGTCGCAGCGGTCGTTGACGTCATGCAAACGCCCGCGTTTCTCTGCCGCCAAACGGATTTCATTCACGCCGCGGCCTCGGCGGGCAAGCCCGTCAATATCAAGAAGGGCCAGTTCCTTGCTCCCGGCGATATGAAAAACGTGGTCGATAAAGCGCGCGAAGCGAGCGGCGAAGACAACATCATGGTGTGCGAGCGCGGCGTGAGTTTTGGCTACAACAATTTGGTTTCAGACATGCGCTCATTGGCGATCATGCGCGAGACCGGCTGCCCCGTGGTATTCGATGCCACCCATTCGGTGCAATTGCCCGGCGGGCAAGGCACGAAGAGTGGCGGACAACGCGAGTTCGTGCCGGTGTTGGCGCGCGCAGCGGTTGCTGTTGGCATTGCCGGAATATTTATGGAAACCCATCCCGATCCGGAAAAAGCGCTGTCCGACGGGCCGAATGCTTGGCCGTTGTCGAAGATGAAAGAATTGCTCGTTACGTTGCAGGCGATTGATCGCTTAGTAAAGAACCAAGGCTTTGCTGAGAACGACCTACTTAGAATCTCATAATTGAATAACGACTGCTGCATTGGCCACGCCGCCCCTCACCCCGACCCTTGTATATTGATAATTGGACAAGGAATGAGATTATTGTAGAGGAGTTGTGGGGGCGTGGCAGCACGATAACCCTCCCCGCAAGACGGGGCGAGGGGACGAGTAGTTCCCCCTCTGCCACGCGCGGGAGGGTTGGGGCAGGGCGGCCTAGGGCCGTGAGGGAAAGCGGTATCCAGAACTGAAACACTTTGAAAATGAAATACAGAACTAAAC
>JANOLP010000272.1:0-3377 GCA_031419835.1 Pseudomonadota bacterium
CCCCTTCAAGGGGAAGGTTGGGATGGGGATGGGTTCCTCGGCGTTTCAATTAAACCCCATCCCCATGGCCCTAGGCCACCCCGCCTTACCCTCCCCTTGAAGGGGAGGAATGTCGCGTTAATTCCGAAGCACTACACTAGCCAAAATACGCAGCATGTACTTCTTTGCTATCGCGCAACACTTCCGCGCTGCCGGACGCGACTACGCGGCCCTGGGCGAGTACGTAGCCGGCGTGCGCAATCGCGAGGGTCTGATGAACATTTTGTTCGACCAGAAAGATCGTGATGCCTTGCTCGTTGACTTCTTGAATTACACGAAAATTTTCTTGCACGAACAGTGGCGACAGGCCTAGAGAAGGCTCGTCGATCAACAACACTTTCGGTTGCGCCATTAAGCCACGACCGATGGAAAGCATGGCCTGTTCGCCGCCGGACAGCGTTCCTGCGAATTGCTGATAACGCTCTTTCAAGCGCGGAAAAATTTTAAGAACCGATGCGCTGCGCTCTGCAATTTTTTCCACATCGGTTTCAAGATAGGCGCCGAGCTTGAGATTTTCCGCGACACTGAGGCGCGGGAAAACGCGACGACCCTCGGGAATGCACGAAATTCCGTGTGCGATGACTCGATGGGTCGGTACGCCGGTGATGTCCGTTTCACCCAGTAGAACTCGGCCAGCGCGCGGCGGTGTGAGGCCGAGGATCACACGTATCAAGGTCGTTTTTCCCGAACCGTTGGCGCCGAGCAAACAGGTAATTTTCCCGGCGGCAGCAGTGAGATTTACATTCGTCAGAACGTCGGCTTGATCGTAGCCGGCGACGATATTTTCAAGCTTGAGTAGCGCGCTCATGGTTGTGTTCCCAAGTACGCCGCTTGAACTTCCGCGTTGCGCGCGACATCGCGGTAGTGCCCTTCGGCGATTTTTTTACCGAAGTTCAGTACCACGCAACGCTCTGTAATGCGTTCAATGACCGACATCTCGTGCTCGATCAGAATAATGCTAAGCGATGGCGAGCGGGATTTTTCGGCGAGCAAGTCGTTCATTAACGCACGGGTTTCGTCGAAGGTCATGCCCGCAGACGGCTCGTCGAGCAATAACAACTTCGGTTGGCCGATCAAGGCGCGGCAGATCTCGACGCGGCGACGATCGATCATCGATAAGCTCGAGACGGGCCGATCGATTTTATCCGCGAGCAACGGATTGAAGCGCTCTAATAATTCTTTTGCCGCTTCGGTTTGTATACGAACTTCGGCGGCGAGCGCACGTCGCTGGGTCAAACTAAACCACAACCCATCTCGCAACCGGCCGTGATTGCCAATCGCGATATTGTCGAGTATCGACAGCGGCAAACACAGCCGCGAGCGTTGGAATGTACGCGCGACGCCGGCACGAAAAATATTTTGCGGCGATGCACGCGTGATGTTTTGCCCCGCAAGTTGAATCTGCCCGCCGGACGGAACGTACAAGCCGGTCAACGTATTGAAAAAAGTAGTTTTGCCGGAACCGTTTGGCCCGATCAAACCAAGGATCTCGCCGGCATTGAGCGTTAGGTCCAAGCCATCGAGCGCGACAACCCCGCCGAATCGCATCGTCAGTTCGCGGCATTCGAGCAACATCGTCATGGCAATTTCGGGAACTGACGCATGCCACGCGGCAATAGCCCTTGCGGCCGGACCAACAATGTCACAATGACTAGCGCGGCATACAAAAGGAAACGGTATTCCTGCAGCACCTGAAATTTTTCCGGCAGAATGATCACAATCGCTGCCGCGAGTGGCACACCCCAAGGATTTCCCAGGCCACCGAGTATGACAATCGATACCAAGATCAGCGAATCGCCGAGCGTAAAATTATTCGGCGCGATAAAGCCGAGCATCATCGCGAACGCCGCACCGGCGAGGCCGGCAAGGAAATTACCGAGTGTAAACGCAAGAATTTTCCAGCGCGCCGGGCTGATGCCGAATGTCGACGCGGCAATCTCGTCGAGACGTACGGCGTCGAGCGCTAAGCCCATCCAACTGCGCTCCAATCGTCGCGTGACGCCAAACGCAAGGACGAAAAGAATTAAGCCGAGCAACACATAGTTCACGTAGAACGAAATTTCCAGCGAACCCATTTCGATATTGTCGTTGAACTTCCAGCCCAAGACATCAAGCCCGGCAACCTTCAGCCCTTGTGGCCCACCGAGCACATCGTTTACTTCCAAGAATGTTTTAAACAGAATCCCAAATGCGATCGTGACGAGCGCTGCGTAATGCCCGCGCGTTCGCAGCACTGGCAATATCAACAACGAACCCACCACGGCCGCAATCAAGCCGCCGATGACGAGCACGAACACATCGGGCAAGCCGCCAACTTTCGTCAGTACCGCGGCGGCATAGCTGCCGATACCGAAAAACGCAGCACCAGCAAAATTCACCACGCCTGCGTAACCCATTTGTATCGTGAGCCCGAAGCACGCCACGCTCATCAACAGCACTGTTGCCAGCATCAGCAAGACGAAATGTTCTTCGCGAAAGAAATATGTCAATGCGACGACGCCCAGGATCGCGAGCGTTTCTGGCCACTTGCCGGCGTCACCTGCTTGAAGATATTTCATGACGCCACTTTTTAACGCGACCACAATTGCCATCACGCCGCCCGCCAATAACAGCAACACGTGGGTCTGTTCGTCTGTCGCCATCAACGCGGCTAAGTAAACCGTTATCGCCACGGCAAATGCCACCATCGCCACTCGTCGCGCCACCACTAGGCAAGCTCCTTGGCAAAATACAACGCGCCGGGAATCGGATTTGCGTAATACGCGTCGGTAGCAACAAACCCTAGCGATTCGTACAGCGCTCGGGCCGTTGACATCGTATCGAGAGTATCCAGCACAATGCGGCGATAGCCAGCCGCACGCGCGCGCTCGATAATCTCCACCGCAAGTTGGCGGCCGGCGCCGAAATGCCGAGCGTGAGGGCGAACGAAAAGCCGCTTCATCTCCGCGTCTGTTACAGAAAATCGCCGCATCGCCACGCAACCGATCGCTTGCGTCTGCTCGATCGCCAAAAGCAATGCGCCATCCGGCGGTGCATATTTTCCCGGCAAAGTATGTAGCTCGTCCGCAAAACCCTGAAAGCATAGGTCGACATTCAGCTCTTTCTCATACGCTAAGAATAATTCTCGAGCCATATCGATATGTGCGATGGAATTTGCTTCGATGATTGTCGTTTTCAACGCTCGCCCCTCACCCTAGCCCTCCCCGCAAGACGGGGCGAGGGGACGAGTAGTTCCCCCTCTGCCACGCGCGGGAGGGTTGGGGCAGGGCGGCCTAGGGCCGTGAGGGAAAGCGGTATCCAGAACTGAAACACTTTGAAAATGAAATACAGAACTAAAC
>JANOLP010000273.1:0-7970 GCA_031419835.1 Pseudomonadota bacterium
CCGGTCGATTTCTGCGCTTCTTCGAGGCGCTCCGGGTACTTTCGGCTGTCCTTGAACTTTAAACTATCGACGGGATAAATATCCGCGCCGATTTCAAATCGCGTTTCTTCGTCCAACAGTAGCTCGAGGCGCGCACGGCCACCAAGCCGATTGTGATGACTGCATTTCGGGCAAACGCTCAGATTTTTTTCGAGGTCCGCGCGATACAGTACCGCATCGCAAGAGGAGCACTTAACCCACAAACCCTCCGGAACGGTCGCTTTCTTACCGGCGCCAGTGTCACGCTTGATGCGCGGCGGGAGTAATTTCTTAAACCAACTCATGCGCTGTTGCTGTCCATCGCGGTACGGATTCCGCTCAGAAGTTGTGCCACGTTTTCCAGCACGTTGGACGCATTGGAGTTCTCGATCTCTTGAATAATTCGGCTACCGATCACAACCGCGTCGGCAATTCTGGCGACTAATTTTGCCGTTGCGGCGTCACGAATACCGAAACCGACCCCGACCGGTAAATTGGTAGCGGACTTGATTTTCGGCAACTTGGCCGCAACCTCGATTAAGTCGATATTCGCTGCTCCAGTAACTCCTTTAAGTGACACATAGTAAACATAACCGCGAGCCAATTTCCCGACCGCCGCGATACGTGCATCACTTGATGTTGGCGCCAACAAGAAAATCGGATCCAATTGATGGGCGTCCAGATATTTAAAAAGATCACCGCTTTCTTCCGGTGGATAGTCCACCACTAGTACGCCATCGACGCCACTGGCGCGTGCCGCTTTGGCAAACGATTCGTAACCCATGTGTTCGATCGGGTTGGCGTAACCCATTAACACCACGGGTGTAACGTCATTCGTTTTGCGAAATTCGGTGACATAGTTCAAAACATTTCGCACGCCCACGCCATTTTTAATTGCCCGTTCACTGGAGCGTTGGATCGCCGGGCCATCGGCCATCGGGTCTGAAAATGGAATACCCAATTCAATAATATCGGCACCCGCTTTGACCATCGCATGCATCAGCGGCACGCTCAGTTCCGGCGATGGATCGCCGGACGTTACAAATGGAATAAGGGCTTTTTTGCGTTGCTCTTTTAATTTGGAAAACGTTGCGGCGATGCGTGACATGTGAGATCAATATTTCTTGTAAATTTTTTCTGATGAACTTTAAAGTTGAAGGCCTGAAGCTTGGGCAACGGTATGCATATCTTTATCGCCTCGCCCGGATAAATTCACTAGCAACACTTTATCCTTGCCCATCGTTGGTGCGATCTTCGCAGCATAAGCCGTGGCGTGGCTGGACTCCAACGCCGGAATAATACCTTCGTAGTGACACAAATCATGAAACGCTTGCAGCGCTTCATCGTCAGTGACGGCGACATATTCGGCGCGGCCGGAATCCTTCAAATAGGAATGTTCCGGCCCGACGCCCGGATAGTCCAATCCAGCCGAGATCGAATGAGTTTCCAAGATCTGCCCATTCGCATCTTGCATTAGGTAGGTACGGTTGCCGTGCAAAATACCCGGCGTTCCCGCCGAAAGCGGTGCGGCATGCTTACCCGATGCCAGACTGACGCCGCCAGCTTCGACGCCTATCAGCCGAACTTTATCGTCGGTGATGTAATCGTAAAATATTCCCATCGCGTTTGATCCGCCGCCAACGCAGGCCAAAATCGCGTCGGGCTGACGGCCAAGCATTTCGGGCATCTGCGTACGGCATTCTTTACCGACAACGGAATTAAAATCGCGCACCATCATCGGATAAGGATGCGGCCCAGCAACAGTTCCAATAATGTAAAACGTGTTTTCGACATTGGTCACCCAATCGCGCATCGCTTCGTTCAATGCATCTTTCAACGTCTTCGATCCGCTCTCGACCGGTACAACGGTTGCGCCGAGTAACTTCATGCGGTAGACATTTTGTACCTGGCGCTTAATATCTTCGGAACCCATATAAACCACGCATTCAAGACCGAATCGCGCGGCCATCGTCGCAGTCGCAACGCCGTGCTGGCCAGCACCCGTCTCGGCGATCACCCGCGGCTTACCCATCCGTTTTGCCAACAGCGCCTGCCCCATGGTGTTGTTAACTTTGTGCGCACCGGTGTGATTAAGGTCCTCGCGCTTTAGGTATATCTGCGCGCCGCCCAATGCCTCTGACCAACGCTTGCAATGATAAATCGGGCTTGGGCGACCAACGAAGTGCTTTAGCTCGTAGGCAAGCTCCGCTTGAAATTCGGGATCAACACGGATTTGCTCGTAGTTGACGCGCAATTGCTCGAGCGCTTGCATCAACGTTTCCGCGACAAAAATACCACCGTACGGCCCAAAGTGCCCGCTGTTATCGGGCAAGTCATACATCTGCATTGCGTACTCCTCGCATGAATTGTTCTATTTTGTCGGCGTCCTTAATACCTTTCGCCGCTTCGACGCCACTCGACACATCGACTGCCCAAGGCCGAACCAATTGGATGGCCGAGGCAACATTGGCCGGCCCAAGCCCTCCGGAAAGAATCACAGGGAGCGGCAAGTTCGCCGGAATAAGCTGCCAATCAAATCCTTGGCCCGTACCGCCATGGGAACCTTCAACGTACGCATCAAGCAACAACGCCTTCGCCGCACGAAATGAAGTGGCGTATTGTAGCAAATCCACACCCGGCTTGACACGAATGGCCTTCAGATACGGCACGCCGAACTGCGCACAGTACTCAGGCGATTCTTCGCCGTGAAACTGTAGATAATCCAGCCGGACACTGTGTAATGTATTGACTACGTCCACCGCATTCGCATTGACAAACAGACCGACGCTGCTGACAAACGGCGGAATCGAAGCGGCGATTCGACTTGCGCTATTGGCATCGACATAACGGGGACTAGGAGGATAAAAGACAAATCCAATGGCATCGACGCCCAATTTTGCAGCCGCCAGACCATCTTCTAGTCGCGTAATGCCGCAAACTTTAACTCGTGTATTCATCGCTTAAAACGTCAATTCAGCAAGCAATTCTTGCCGGTCTAAGAGCGGACGCTGCGGCAATGCCCAACCGGAATCATATTCAATTCGAGTCAAGTACAAGCCGTCGGGAGCGAAAGTTGGGGCGGCGAGGCGGCGGTCACGGCTCTCCAAAAGCATTGCGATCCAAGCCGCATCCCCGCGTGCGCTACCCACGTAAACCAAACTACCAATCAGATTTCGTGCCATATGATGTAAAAATCCATCGGCGTGAAGGTCGAATATAACGTAGTCATTTAGTCGCTCGATTTGAAACGAATATAGCGTCCGGATCGGTGATTTTGCTTGGCATTCTGACGATCGAAACGCACTAAAATCGCGTCGACCGACAAAGCATTGCGCCGCTCGTCGCATTGTATCGACCTCAAGCTCTTGGTGATACCAGCCGACACGATTTGAAGCTAAGGCTGGCCGCTGCGGGCGATTGAGTAGGATGTAGCGATAGCTTCGCGCCTTTGCGCTGAATCGCGCGTGAAACTCCGCGTCGACCGGACTAGCCCAAATTATCGCGATATCGTTCGGTAATTTTGCGTTAGTCCCGCGAACCCACGCACTAAGCGGACGCGAGGCGTTAGTTTCGAAATGGATCACCTGTTCAATCGCATGCACACCCGTATCGGTTCTGCCGGCACAGACGACTTGCACCGGATGCTCGGCGATTTTCGTCAGCGCGATTTGCAAGTAATCTTGAACGCCGCAACCATTCGCTTGCGATTGCCAGCCACAGTAACGTACTCCCTGATACTCGATGCCCAGCGCGATTTTCATCAATTGAAACAGTACTTAAAATGGAGCAACCGGTAGTACACTGCGCTACTCCGGTAAACGAATTCGTTTAATCCCCATCAGAATATCCCGCGCCGTTCGACCATCTAACCGATCAATGTAGTTTAAGGTGAGTGATAGGCGCCGCGTCGCTTGATCAACGTTTAAACCTAGCCACGCAAGTGGCGAGAATAACTTCACGAAACCCGACTCTAATTGAGATGTCGACAGGCCACGAAGGGCAACGCGTAACGCCAATAATCCCACCAATAGGCGCAAGGATTGCACACCACCTGCGGCCAATCCTTCCCAGGTCGGCACCCAAACATCCAGGGGTAAAACACCCGTACCGGCAATGACATAACCACTCAAGATCGGCGGGATGATCAGTAAGTAACGCGCTCGACGAATCCAACGTAACGTCATTGCATCGTTATTCAAAAATAACCAAATTCCGAGAATTAGAGATGCCGCCAGAAGCGCATAACTTCCCAGGGCTGAACTTAATACAATTAAGCTCAGCCCTAGAAGAATGCGAGTGGAAGGATGAAGTGCCATGTGCGCCATTTCGAGCGCACAGTGTATCCGGCTTAGGCTTGGGCGGCGAGTTTTTTCGCTTCGTCTTGTTGCTCGGGCGAACCTTCCTTGATTACTTCTTGAAGGATTTCAACCGCACCAACTTTATCGCCAATCTCAAGATAAGCCCGCGCTAAGTCGAGTTTGGTCTCCGCACTCTGCCAACCGCCGCCGCCATTCCCGTTGGATACGGTGCCGCTATCGTTTGCGGATCCTAAGCTCAAATCGATGTCCGACAAATCTAACGCCGGTAAATCCACGCTCGAACTGGTCGCAAAAGATTTAGGCGCTGACGTCGAATGCGACGGCTCGTCGACGGAACCCAGTTCGAAATCGAGTCCGCCACCAAGATCTGCGGACATTTCATAAGCGTCCGCCTTTACTGTCGGTGCCGCCGGCTTTGGCGTATCAAGATCAAAATCCAATACGAACGGATCCCCAACTTCGTTCTTCAGACTCCCAATCTCGATATCACCTTGAGTTTGTTCGTCAGAACCCAGATCAAGATCGAGGGTACCGGTGTTCGGCGAAAGATTTTCGGCGGTAGCTGAACGCGGTTCCGAAGCCGTCGCATCAAAATCTAAATCTAAGTCCAGTGGAGCGTTCGAAACCACAGGTTCTTTCACCGTTAACGTGTCACGCATCGCGGACGGCACTTCTTCTGCCGGCTTTGGTGGCGGCGACAGATCGCGATTGACGGCACGAATCACCGAGCTTTCGCCAGACCGATTGCCAGCGGAAGTTACATTGACCGGCGCATACAAAGCATTATTTGCATCAAGCTTACGACCCATTTCCGCAACTTTGGACCACAGCGGATGCTGCGCGCCGATAGTCCCATGCAATTGTTTAGCGACTGTCTCAAACGATTGCGCGCTCTTGCGATTGGAATAAATTTCTAACAGTTTGAGCGGGATTTCATAACGCGATGAGTCCTTCACCATCGCTTCTTTCAAGATTTCTTCGGCCTGAGCATCGCGACCATAGGCAATATAAACGTCGGCTTCGGCAACCGGATCGACTTCGTCCGTATCAATATTTCCCGCGCCGACTTTATCGAAATCACTGAGGAATGAGCTATTGCCGCCATCTGGTGTTAACGTTGCCGGCCCCGGCGGTGGGACTGCCTGACCAACCTTAAATCCGCCAGGAATTGCGCCAGTCGCCGTGAAGGCACCTAACTGCGCATCTTTGCGTTTGCGGAACTGTCGATAGCCCAAGAAGCCGAGCAAGCCGACTAGGCCTGCAAATGCGGCCGGAATTAACGGGTTATCCAATAAGCCGTCGAGGAAACCGGCCTCAGGAACAGGCTCCGGCACCGGCAGGATGCGCTTTGGTTTTTTCGGCTTAACGGGCTCTGTTTCAACCGGCGGCTTAGTCTCCATTTCCGTTGGCGACGGGGCTGGCGCCACCGGTGTTGCTTCGGGCGCTGGCTTTGACTCAACAGGCGGCGTCACAACAGCAGTCGGTTTTTCAGTGGGCAACGGTTCTGGCGCTTTGGCCGCCATCGGCGGTTTTTCCGTTGCGACCGGAGATCCTTTCAATTCCAGCAATCGACGCATTTCCGAAATTTGCTTTTCTAGCTCGGATATACGTGCCTGCGCGTCTTGCAACGCGCGATCCCGCGCGGCAACTTCCTCTTGCATGGCGTTGAGTTGGTCCGCGCCCTTGCCGGCAGCGCCTTTACGCGCGTCTACCTGACCCTTGGATAGCTTCAGCACATCCTTGCCGGTCTCTGGCGGCGCTTTGTCATCGGTAACTTTGGTATCGATTGCACCGCCGGCTGATTGGCCCGATTGACTTGCCTTTGCAGGGCCGCGCGTAGCGACATTGGCAAGACGTTTGCGATAAGAATTCCAATCGGCCGTTTGCGCAATTACTTCACGTTTCGCTGCCGCAGGCGCGAGTTCCGCGGCCGATGCAGCCTCCGGCACTTTCAAAATCATGCCCGTCTTGAGGCGATTCATGTTGCGCCCACTAAACGCGCCTTTATTCTCGCGATAAATTGAAACTAGCATTTGGTCTAGCGTCACTTCCGCGGGGCGCGTCGACTCGGCAATCCCGCCCAATGTCTCGCCAAATTTAACCGGTCCGTAGGTATCGGTGCTTTCCTTGCTGCCAGGCGCTGCATCCGCGGCCTTCGCGGGCGTCGATGCGCCATCACTATTTGGTGCGGGTACTCGCGGGGCCGGCATCGCCTTCGCGGCCGATGGGCGATTGGCTTGTCGCGCGGGTGTCGGCTCTGCGGTTGCCACTTGCGGCGCTGTAACCGCAGGCGTTTGCGATTTCGTAACGTTGTAGCCCGGCGGATCGAGCAATACCGGATACTCGCGCAGTAATCGGCCAGAAGCCCAATTCAATTCGATCAACAGATCCAGAAATGGCTCGTTAATGGGCTGATTCGTGACGACCTTCAAGTAAGCTTGGCCATTTGCCCGTTTTTCGATCGCGAAACGAAACGCGCCGAGGCCATTCGGGTACTCGACATTCGCTTCACGATACGCGTCTTGCGACGCCAGGCGCGCGGCGAGCGACGGAAATTCCTCCGCACTCACCGACACCAAATCGATTTCCGCCAACAATGGCTGCCCTAAGGCAGACATGACATTGATCTTTCCTAAACCGGCCGCCGTAGCCAGGCTTGGCAACATTGAAATAGCGGCAACAATTGCCGCGCGGCGAAAGAGTTTATTTCCTCGCATATCCGCTAGATTCACTCAAAGTTAATCTTAAGGTTTCAAAATAACATCAATTAGTTACAGATGCAAGCTCAAAACTACTGTAATAGTCTGCCCTAATGAGACGGGTTGTCAACCAAAATCTTGATTTATCAGGGCGAACGGGAATTTGGTGTCGTGTTTCTGACACCGAATTTTTTTTGAAATAACTTTAGGGGAAACCCCTAATTTCCTGGCAATGCAACTAGTCGATCAAAATTCGCAACATGCGGCGTAGTGGCTCGGCTGCACCCCACAACAATTGATCGCCCACGGTAAACGCGGCGAGATAATCTGCGCCCATTGGCAGCTTACGCAGACGTCCAACCGGCGTTGTTAAGGTTCCCGTCACCGCGGCCGGCGTTAACTCGCGCAAACTATCGTCGCGGCGATTTGGAATCACCTTAGCCCACGGGTGGGCTTGGCCGAGCATTTCGTTGATTTCGTCCAGCGGCTGATCGCGGTTGAGCTTGATGGTCAATGCCTGGCTATGGCAGCGCATCGCGCCGATTCGCACGCATAAGCCATCAACCGGAATCGGTTTGGCAGTAATGCCCAAAATCTTATTCGCCTCAGCCATGGCCTTCCATTCTTCTTTGCTTTGACCATTGCCAAGATCCTTGTCGATCCACGGTAGCAAGCTCCCGGCAAGGGGGTAGCCCAAATTGTCCGTCGGCATCGCGTCGCTGCGCAATGCGTTCGCGACGCCTTTGTCAATTTCAAGAATCGCCGAAGCGGGATCGTCCAATAAAGTTTTAACGGCGGCGTGGGTCGCGCCCATTTGCGCGATCAACTCACGCATGTTTTGCGCGCCGGCACCGGAAGCGGCCTGGTAAGTCATTGCCGTAATCCATTCGACATAGCCGTGCTGAAATAGCCCCGACAATGCCATCAACATCAA
>JANOLP010000274.1:0-13578 GCA_031419835.1 Pseudomonadota bacterium
ACCCCAACATCAACGCGCCAGGAAATGGAACGTTGGGGTTCGTTCCTCACCGCCAACCTACGCTACCGACACTGAGCGTGATCAACGGTATTGCCCATCCCAGCCGCGCGATCGGGCGCGTGGCGCCGGTGTCGACGTGGCCGTCATCGCTGATCGTCGATACCCAGCCGATCGGGCGCGGCACGACCAGCGCCTTGAATGGATCGTACTTCATGCCGTGCTGGTTGGTCGCGGTCTCGTAGAACATGCCGCTATCTCCTTGCAATCAAGTGATGGGCCGTTGTAGGGTGGATCAAGCGTAGCGGATCCACCGGGCCGATCAATCCTCATTTCTATTTGCTATTGGTGTGGTGGATCCGGCGCTTCGCGCCTTGATCCACCCTACCGATGACATGCATGAGCTATGAGGCACTATCCACGCGCCTTTCCAAGCATGCCACGCCACACGCCAAGTGGGAAGCGCCTGCTGGCAATGCATCCTATGAAAGCATATTCGCATCACGCGCAATGACCCAACGGCCATTCGTTTTCTTCTGCAAAATCGTTAGCGCAGCGCCGGCCCGTTGCATAACGGCTCCATCATTTTTCGACGTCATCGTCACGCTCAAATGATTCCAGCAATAGGCGTGGTCGCCGAAAATTTTTATTTCTTGAATGTTACTGCTCGGGCAAATGTCGAACTTTTCCAACGCGGCGGCAAAGCTCGCGGCGAAGGCGTCGCGCCCGCACATCGGCGCTTGGCCGGCGGCGAGAAATACCACGTCTTCAGCCGTCAGCAATTTCAAATGAGTAACGTCGCCGGCAAGAGTCGCCGTCATCCAACTCAAAATTAACTCACGTATCGCGCGCTCGTCATCGTGCATAGTGACTTCTTCTGTCTTCTGACAAAGTTGACATCCCGAAGTGTGTCGGCATAATAGTCTCACAGCTCGTTTGCCGGAGGAGAATTTATGCGTTCGATATCATTCACGTCTGGACCTATCGCGCGATTACTTTGCATTGTTTTCGCGAGTATTGCGATGGCGATTTCAACCGGCTGCGCCTCGGCGCCCGGCAAAGATAAGAGCGCAACTCGCGCGAGCCAAAAAGGCAAAGTATCGAAGGAAGGCGAAAAAATCACGATAGAGGAGCTCGATCAGTTGACCTACGGTTTCGCCGATCGCTACATGGCCTATATCGTCAGCGCCTGCGACGAAATCGAAAAGAGCGGCGCAACGCCGCAACAACGGCGACTCGCCCATCAGGTGAAATTAACGCAAGTGAGCTCCATTTACGACATCGTCACCAACGCCGATCCCTTCTCGCAGTTGCTCGATCTCACCATGGTCGTGACCTTGCAGAGCCAAAAATGGATCGATGAAGACATGGCGGAGGAATGGTTCGGCGATCGTGCGCAACCGCTAATCGATGCCTCACAAAAGGCCCGCGCCGACATTTGGAAAATCGCCGGCCGCGTGATGAAGCCGGAGCAATTGGAGGTGATGGATTATCTGATCTGGAACTGGCGCCGTAAGAATCCCGATGTGGCGGTCGTATCGTTTGTGCGCTTTGATGACTTTGCAGCCTCGCGCGGCAAATCCATGATCGCCGATGTGAAAAGCGGGACGGGTTTGCTGGCGCCTGTTACCGACGCGCTTAAATCCGTCGAGGAAATTCGACTCTTCACAGAGCGGGCGTTCTATTACAGTAAGCGCCTGCCTTTTTTGATGAATTGGCAGGCGGAAGCGGCGGTCAACAACATTCTCGGCAACAGCCAAATCGAAGGCATGACGCAATCGGTCGCGACCGTGACGAAGAGCGTTGATCGCATCACCAACATGACCGAACGTATTCCCGACGAAATCGCGAAAACCCAAGCGCGGGTGGTGAACGATGTGCAACGCCTACATCCGCTGCTGCTCGCCGGGCTTGGGCAATATCGCAACGCCGTGAGCGATACAGAAGATTTGGTCGGCTCGGTGAGCGAAGCCACGACGACGGCCGATGGTTTGCTAAAAACCTTGCAAGATACCAGCGTGACATTGAACGCAACGATGGAATCGGTCGATAAAATCTTCATGGAGCCGGGGCGCAAGGAGCCGAAAGCCAAAGATGCGAAACCGTTCGATATCGACAGCTACACCGCGTCGGCATTGGCGTTGACCGGCGCGCTGAAGGAAGCAAATCAACTACTCAACAGCACCGGCGACATGCTCGGCTCGCCCAAATTAGAGCAGCCGATCAAGCAGGTCAACGCCATTGCGGCGGAGCGAATCGATCATGCACGCGTGACCGGCACGCGCATTATCGATGTTGCGTTTTGGCGCGGCGCGGCGCTGATCGTTTTGTTTTTTGTGATGCTTGCGCTGTACAAGATATTTGTTTCGCGGTTCGTATCGAAGGCGGGCGGCGCGCAGCATGCATAGCAGGTCGATTTTCCTCGCATTGCTAATCTGCTTGCCCATCGCGGCGAGTGCGCGCGTTTCCACGCAAACCCCGCCCGGTTGGCCCAAGCCCAAAGAATCGCTGCAACCGGAAACGCCGAAAGTTAAAATCGACGGCCGTCTCGCGGACTATCGGCGTGTGGATAAACTGGAAGGAAAGATTCGCAGCATCGGATCGTCGACCTTGAGCAATTTGCTGAATCGCTGGGCCGAGGCGTTCAAGCTGCTTTATGCTAACGTCGAGGTCGATATCACCGGCGGCGGATCGAGCATGGCGATCGCGGCATTGCTGGAAAATCGCACCGAGCTTGCGCCGATGAGCCGACCGATGACGGCGAAAGAACTGGCGGATTTTCAGGCCAAATTTGGCTACCCGCCGGTTCGCATCACCGTTGGCCTGGATGCGATCGCGGTGTATGTGAATAAACATAATCCGCTGGAAGCGATGACGCTGCGGCAGCTCGATAGCGTATTTTCCGTCACCCACAAACGTGGCGGCGATACGATCAAAACTTGGGGACAGCTTGGCCTGGGCAATGAGTGGGCCGACCTGGAGATCACGCCAAAAGGTCCGGCAAAAACCCATGGCATGTACTCGCTGTTTAGAGAGATGGTGATGGATAACGGCGAGTTTCGTTACGATTTAAAATCCGAGCCGGTGTCGACATCGATCGTGCAAAACGTTGGCGCGGAAAAATCGGCCATTGGCTTTGCCAGCTATTTCTTCAGCAGCCGCCGAACGCGTCCCGTCGCACTATCCGCCACCGATTCCGGCCCCTACTTTCCGCCGAGCCAGCAAAATTGCTTGGAAGGTAAATATCCGCTGTCGCGATTCCTTTATATCTATGTCAACAAAAAACCGGGCGCCACGCTTTCGCCGGTGGCGGGGCAATTTCTTGGCTTCATCTGTTCCAAGCAAGGCCAGGAAACTGCTGCGAAAGAAGGCAATTACCCGCTCAATGCGGAGATTAGCAGCCGGGAGTGTTTTGGAAATTTGTAAGGGGTAGGTTGCCTTCTGTGCCGGATTGGAGAATAATGCGGTCGATAAGTCTTATATAAGACTCGATAATTTTTTGAAATCAATCAATTAACTATGTTTGGGGAGATGCAACGGTGGCAAACGAAATAGCAGCGTCAAAGGCCAGAGCACGGGGCGAAGGCATGACCCCGGAAGAGAAAAAAGTGGTTTTCGCCTCGTCTCTCGGAACGGTTTTTGAGTGGTACGACTTTTATTTGTTTGGCGTCATGGCCGCCATCATCGCCAAGAACTTTTTCTCTGCGCTGGATCCTGCGACCCGGGATATTTTCACCTTGCTTGCATTCGCCGCCGGTTTTGCCGTACGCCCGTTCGGCGCGCTGGTGTTCGGTCGACTCGGGGATTTGGTCGGTCGTAAATATACCTTTTTAGTCACAATCATGATTATGGGCGTATCGACTTTTGTCGTCGGTTTCCTGCCGAATTACGAGTCTATCGGCATTTGGGCGCCCATTATTTTGATCGCGCTGCGGCTATTGCAGGGCTTGGCCCTCGGCGGTGAATACGGCGGCGCGGCGACCTATGTAGCCGAACACGCGCCATCCAATAAGCGCGGAGCTTACACGAGCTGGATTCAAACCACGGCGACGGTCGGCCTGATGCTGGCATTGCTGGTGATTCTCGGCGTGCGCACCTACTTGGGCGAGGAGCAATTCACCGCCTGGGGCTGGCGCGTGCCGTACTTGCTCTCGATCATCCTCCTGGGCGTTTCGTTGTGGATTCGCTTATCGTTAAGCGAGTCGCCGGCGTTCGAACGGATGAAGAGCGAAGGCACATTGTCGAAGGCGCCAATCAGCGAATCCTTCGGCCAATGGGCCAACCTCAAGATTGTCATCTTGGCACTGGTGGGCTTGACCGCCGGTCAAGCGGTGGTGTGGTACACGGGCCAGTTCTACGCCCTGTTCTTCTTGGAAAAAATGCTGAAAGTCGATGGACCGACGGCGAATCTACTGATCGCTATTTCGCTTGTCATCGGCACGCCTTTCTTCTTATTCTTCGGCAGTCTATCGGACAGAATCGGGCGTAAACCGATTATCATGGCCGGTTGTTTGGTAGCGGCGCTGACCTTTTTCCCAATCTTTAAAGGGCTTACGCATTACGGTAATCCGGCGCTGGAAACGGCGCTGCAAACCTCGCCCATTACAGTCGAGGCGGATCCGGCAACTTGCGCGTTCCAGTTCAACCCGACCGGCACGAAAAAATTCACTACCCCGTGCGATGTGGCGAAGAACTATTTAGCGACCAACGGTTTGAACTACACCAATACGGATTCGCCGGGCATGACCATCGCTCAAGTCAAAGTGGGTGACAAGTTAGTTCTCGCCTACGACGGCAAGGCGCCGAATGCGAAAAAAGAAGGCGAGCGCTTCAAGAAAGAGTTGAGCGAAGCGGTCAAAGCTGCGGGCTATCCGCCCAAGGCCGATCATGCCCAGATGAACAAGGTCATGTTGGTGTTACTGCTGACACTGTTGGTCATCTATGTGACGATGGTGTACGGCCCTATCGCTGCGATGTTGGTGGAAATGTTCCCAACGCGGATTCGCTATACCTCGATGTCGTTGCCCTATCACATCGGCAATGGCTGGTTTGGCGGCTTCTTGCCGGCCACCGCTATCGCGATTGTCGTCTCCCGCGGCGATATCTACTCCGGCCTGTGGTATCCCGTCATCATTGCATTAGGGACGTTCGTAATCGGTATGCTGTTCATAAAAGAAACGAAGGACGTGGATATCTTGGCGAAGGACTAATACTTCCAGCCCAACAAAAAGCCCTTGGCTAGTCCAAGGGCTTTTTTTTGAGATGCCCGAAGAAGCCCATGGATATTGCCTGTACGAGCATCGGCGAGATCGAGTCATTGCACCAACCTCGGTTGTACGCTAGCTTCCCTTAAATTCCCGAATAATCTGCTGTTGCCGACGGCTCACCGGCAATTTTTCGTCGCTGCCATTTAACAACACCACCCAATGCCCGTCGCTTCCTTCTTCCACTACGCGCTCGAAGCCGAGAATAGCATTGCGCGCGACCAGACACGCTCGGTGAATCCTTAAAAAATACTCGCCAAACTCGTTTTCCAAATTCGTAAGCGACTCTTCGATAAGATATTCGCGCTGGGCCGTTTTGATGGTGACGTACTTCAATTCAGCGCGCAAATAAATGATATCGCTGACCGGCACCAGCAAAATTTTGCCCCGCTCCGACACGCTTAAGTGGCTACGCGCCCGTTCTTGCAACTGCTCCAGGCCAGTAAGCTTGGTGCCCAGACGCCCTTCTGCTTTTTCTAACGCCGCCTGTAAACGCTCGCGACGAATCGGCTTCAACAAATAGTCGACGGCATTAAGTTCAAACGCCTTAACGGCGTAGGCATCAAATGCCGTGGTGAAAATAACCGCCGGCGGCATCATCAAATTTTGCAGGTGGCGTGCAACCTCTATGCCGTCCATGCCAGGCATGCGGATGTCTAACAGAACGACGTCGACGCTCATTTCATTTAGCAGCGCAACGGCTTTCTTGCCATCACTGGCTTCGGCGACGACGGATAGGCTTAAGTGCTCGTTGATGTCTTGCAGAACTTCCTTGAGCCGATTGCGCGCGGGCAATTCATCGTCCACGACCAAAATTTTTAGCGGCGCATCCATTACTTGGCAGTCGTATAGGGAATCGTAATGGTCACTTGATATCCGGCGCTGACAACCTGGCTTTTCATATTAGCTTCGACGTCAAAATGAAGCGCTAACCGCTCGCGAATATTGTTCAGTGCCATTTTGTTGCCTTGATGATGGGTGCCTGAATCGCCATGGTAGGGATTGCGCAGCACGAAATAAACGCGGTCGCGGTTGCGGTAGATGTTGATATTGATCTCGCCCGGCTCGGACGAAGGCTCAATGCCGTGATAAACCGCATTCTCCAGCAAAGGTTGTAAGATCAATGGCGGTACTAACGCATCTTCCGGCATTTTGTCGATGTGCCACGCCACACGCAACCGGTCACCGAGGCGAAGCTGCTCGAGTTCGAGATATTGTCGGCACAGTACAAACTCGGTCTGTAATGGCACAAGCTGGCGGTTATCGCCCATCAATACGCGGAAAAGATCAGCTAAATCTTCCAACACGCGTTCGGCGCGGCGCGGGTCGGCGCGCATTAGGCTTAATACGGCGGTCAAACTGTTGAACAGAAAATGTGGGCGAATGCGCGCCTGCAATGCCTGAAGACGGGCTTCAGTAATGGCCGGCGATAAGGCGCGGCTGCGTAAGTTCAGGTAAAAAAGGACAATTCCCGTCGCGACAAGCGTAAAAACCAGCACGGCCGGTAAGGCGAGGAAATCATCTTGCGGCAGCACTGCGTGAATTCCGAAATACAACAGAATGCCAATCACCGTTTCAAGAACAAATACCGCAACGACGAACTCGCGGTAGGCTCGACCGGTAAATGCGCGCCGCAGTGCGCATAATAAAAGTAAGCTCGCGAGTAGCGCCGGCTGAATAAAAACCGATAGCGGCAAAAACTCCTGCCAAAATCCCGGCCAAGTTGGTTTGCGCGCTAAGCCGGCAAGAACGCCCATGCCGTTGACGATGAAGATAACTCGCAGCATCACACCTAGATTGCAGAAGTCGGGCAGCGCGGGCGGTGGCGTGTTTTGATTTATACTGGCCATCCTTTAATTGTAAGCAGCTTTTTCCATGTCCGGTCAACAAGACGATTCCGCAAAAGCCTGGTCCGGCCGCTTTTCTCAACCTGTTGCGGATTTGGTCAAACGCTATACGGCCTCGGTTGAATTCGATCAGCGCTTGGCCGAATTCGACATTCAAGGCTCCCTAGCCCATGCGCGAATGCTCGCCAAACAATCCATCATCGCGACGGGGGATCTTGCCGACATCGAGCGCGGCATGGCGCAAATATTGGCAGAGATTCGGGCAGGCCAATTTAATTGGTCAATCGACCAAGAAGACGTTCACCTCAACATAGAGAAGCGCTTAACAGCGCTGGTGGGTGATGCGGGGAAGCGGCTGCACACCGGCCGTTCGCGCAATGACCAAGTGGCGACGGATATTCGGCTGTTCCTGCGCGACGCGATCGATCAAATTGTTTCGGCGCTCCGCAAATTGCAAGCCTCAATCGTTGGATTGGCGGAAACTCATGTCGCGACGCTAATGCCTGGATTTACCCATTTGCAAGTGGCGCAACCCGTGACTTTTGGCCATCACCTGATGGCGTATTTTGAAATGTTGGCGCGGGATTGCGAGCGAATGAGCGACTGTCGAAAACGCGTCAATCGTTTGCCGCTCGGCGCGGCAGCCCTAGCCGGAACCAGCTTTCCCATCGATCGCGAGTTCGTCGCGAAATCACTGGGCTTTGACGGTGTATGCGAAAACTCACTCGACGCCGTCTCCGATCGCGACTTCGCGATCGAGTTTTGTGCTGCGGCGGCCATTGTCATGACGCATCTTTCCCGGTTGTCAGAAGAGTTGATTCTTTGGATGAGCCCACGATTCGGCTTCATTGAACTGGCGGACCAATTTTGTACCGGCTCCAGCATCATGCCGCAGAAGAAAAACCCCGATGTCGCCGAGCTCGCGCGCGGCAAAACCGGGCGGGTGAATGGCCATTTGATCGCGCTGCTGACGTTGATGAAAGGCCAGCCGCTGGCTTACAACAAGGACAATCAAGAGGACAAAGAACCGCTGTTCGACACCGTCGACACGCTATTGATGACGCTGACGATCTTCGCCGACATGCTCAAAGAGGTCACAGTTTATCCCGACGCGATGCGAAAAGCAGTGTTGGAAGGCCACGCGACGGCGACCGATTTAGCGGATTATTTGGTCAAAAAAGGCGTGCCGTTTCGCGATGCCCATGAGGCCGTCGCCCGAGCGGTGCGGGCTGCGGAGACCACAGGTTGCGATCTCAGCGCGCTACCGCTCGCTACTTTGCGCGAATTTTCGTCGCTTATCGAGCAAGACGCACTCGCTTTGCTAACGCCGGAAGGCTCACTCGCCGCGCGAAATCACATCGGCGGCACCGCGCCTGAGCAAGTCAGCGCGGCGATTCAGCGGGCCAAAGCCAAGCTTTGTTCTTAGGAAACCGACTTCGGCACGTGCTCGCGGCACACCAAACGCGTCTCTGGGCCGGATAGACGTTCGGCAAACAACGCGCAATGATGGGTTCGCTGACTCTTGCGCTGGCAATAAATACACGTGTTACAAACCCCAAAGGTACGTGCGCCGTTATAGCTTTGCAGCATGTAGAGCGTCTCGCGCAGCGCCGAAACCCCGTTACGAATCCGATTGGCGCTGATATTGCGCGTGGCCGATTGCCACAGCGACGCCGGCTGCATTGCCTCTAGCATTTCCTCGCCCTGCTGGCTAAGTCTGAGCCGCACAACCCGCCGATCGACCTCATCTTGGTAGCGTTCGATTAGTCCACGACGGTCTAATAGGAGCAAACTTTGCGACACGGTACCCTTGGTAACACCAAGAAACTCCGCTAAAGATTGCGGCGTATTACTGAAACGATTGGCTTGGTTAAGAAATATCATTGCCTCCAAATGCACCGGCTGGAGCCCTTCTTGGCCGATCACGCGGCGCATTTCCGCGCGGATTAGATTGCCCAAGCGCTCCACCAACTGCAACATCGCCACCGGATTTTTAAGCATTTCCTACCGCCCTTTATTAGTATCGAGTCGATACTAAATTACCACACATGCATTGTATCAAAAAATTAGTATCGACTCGACACCATCAGATTTCTATCTCTCTGAATTATATGAAAATATCGACTTTGAACCCTTTTTTGTTCCCACCCAACCGATTTGCACTAACATCAACACTAATTTACTCAATGCCATGAGAATCAATATTCATGCGGGTCTTCAGGCATCGAATATTTTTCTCGGCGGTTTTTCTGATCAGTTATAGCCTGCGAACCCTTCGAAAACCGCACCGGTGCTGTGATAACATGGATGCACTATTTCCTTGGGTGAGCATACTATGGCGAATGCAATTAGGCTAGCGATACTGCTATTAGCACTAGTCGGTTGCGGCCTGAAAGGCCCACTGAGCTTGCCTGAATCCAATCCGCAGCCACAAAAAGACCAAAAGAAATGAGCAACACCTCGCTAATTCGCACGCGTCAAAACGAACTCTATGTCGAAGACGTGCCGCTCGCGCGAATCGCGACTGACTATGGCACACCCTGTTACGTCTATTCGAAGGCAATGCTTGTTCGCGCCTATGGCGATTTCGCCGCCGCATTTCCCGAGCGAAATATATTGATTTGCTACGCGGCAAAAGCCAATTCCAACCTCGCGATCCTTAATCTATTCGCCAGATTGGGCGCCGGTTTCGATATTGTTTCGGAGGGAGAATTGCATCGCGTCATCGTCGCAGGCGGCGATCCGCGCAAGGTGGTATTTTCCGGCGTCGGCAAGCGCGCGGAGGAAATGCGAGTCGCGCTCGAGCACGATATTCTTTGCTTCAACGTCGAATCTGAACCCGAATTGCTGCGCCTCGCCGAGGTTGCGCGCGCCATGGGAAAGCGTGCGCCGGTCTCGATTCGCGTTAATCCAGATGTCGATCCCAAGACGCATCCTTATATTGCGACCGGGCTGAAGGAGAATAAATTCGGCGTCGCGTTCGACGATGCACGGGCGATTTATCGTCGCGCGAGCTTGCTTCCTGCAATCGAAATCATAGGTATCGATTGCCACATTGGCTCGCAGATTACCGACGTCGCGCCGTTCGCAGACGCCTTAGATAAAGTGTTAGCCCTGGTCGACGAGCTCGCGAGTGATGGCATCGCCTTACATCACATCGATCTTGGTGGCGGCATCGGCATTCAATATAAGGACGAAGTGCCGATCGCGCTAAGCCACTATGCGGCGACCTTGAATGCGCGCCTAAAGGGGCGAAGCTACCAGTTGATTTTCGAACCGGGCCGTTCTCTGGTTGGCAACGCCGGATTGCTATTGACGCGAGTGGAATACATCAAACAGGGGGGCGAGCGACGCTTTGCAATCGTCGATGCCGCGATGAACGATTTGATACGACCGGCTCTATACGAGGCCTATCACGAAGTCGTAGCGGTCGCACCACGCGAGGGCGAATCCACGATGCTCTACGACGTCGTCGGCCCCGTTTGCGAAAGCGGCGACTTCCTTGCGCGCCAGCGTTTGCTCGCCATTACCCCCGACGATCTTCTTGCGGTCTTATCGGCCGGCGCCTACGGCAGCGTCATGGCTTCCAACTACAACACTCGTCCGCGGCCGGCGGAAATCATGGTTGACGGATCGTCAACGCATCTCATCCGCGCTCGCGAAAGCGTGCAAGATCTCTACGCGCACGAAAAACTACTGCCTTAAGTCACTCTCACTGTGGCGCGGATTGATCGTGCCGCGCGCGTCCTCGCAAGCCCGCGTACAAAAATTGCACACTTGCATCAATTAGTATCGAGTCGATACTAATTACTTATAAATCATGCAAAAAACATTAGCAAAAACATTGAATTCCGGTGCATTTTCGAAAAGCTTGCCATAGAATTCAAACACCAAGATAAAAGTCAAGTGTAGTGATGGTGTTCCAGTTGTTATTGTTATCGCTATCTTGATTCGCTCACCGATGCGCTTGGTCGTGTTAGCGGCATCGCACGAGTCTTAACAGACCATACGGTAAAACTTTATTAAGGAGTTATATATATGGCAACAGCAGCAAAGAAACCCGCGGCAAAGAAACCCGTCGCGAAAAAACCCGCAGCTAATAAGCCCGCCGCAAAAAAAGCGGTAGCCAAAAAGCCAGCGGCAAAAAAAGCCGTCGCGAAAAAACCCGCTGCCAAAAAGGCAGTAGCAACGAAGCCCGCGGCTAAGAAACCCGCGGCGAAGAAAGCAGTAGCGAAAAAGCCTGCGGCCAAAAAAGCCGTAGCGAAGAAGCCCGCAGCGAAGAAACCTGTAGCGAAAAAAGCTGTAGCGAAAAAGCCTGCAGCGAAAAAGGCTCCGGCCAAGAAAGCACCGGCAAAGAAGGCAGTAGCGAAGAAACCTGCTGCCAAGAAGCCCGCGGTGAAAAAGCCGATGGCGTCACCGATGGCCCCCGCCCCGCTGATCAAGCCTATCTTCTCTTAAGGCTCTACGGCGAAACGCCGCCGTTCAGTCGCGCAAGATTACCTGTGCGGGAGAATGGCGGCGACTCTTCTGAAGCACTCCCTATACCCGCTGTGTAGCGCCTGACGCCGTGATGTTGGCGCGTTGGCGTTTTTGCAAATTCCAAAAAATTCGCAATCCAAGCAGTAGCGATAGGATCGCAGCATAAAGCAGCGGTTCGCGAATATCCTTTTTCACCAGCCACCAGTAGTGAATCACGCCCAAAGTCGCAATGGCGTAGACCAGGCGATGTAGCGTTTGCCAGCGCTTGCCGCCGAGACGCTTGACCATTGCGTTGGTCGAGGTCACGGCGAGTGGGATCAAACATAGAAATGCCGCGAAGCCGACGGTGATGAATGGCCGCTTGATAATGTCCTTCACGATGTCCTGCAAATCGAAGAACTGATCGAGCCATATGTAAGTCACGAAATGCAAGCTCGCATAAAAGAATGCGAATAGTCCAAGCATGCGGCGCAGCTTAATCAGCCACGCCCAACTCGTGAGTCGGCGTAGCGGCGTGATCGCCAACGTGATCATCAGAAAAATTAGCGTCCAGTCGCCTAGATCCCGCGTGATGAACTCGATCGGATTGGCACCCAGATCGAACGCCTGTCCGCGCCAGGAATTCCAACCGCGCAACGCGAGCAGCAGAAATGGCGCGATCGAGGCGAAAAAGACAACAAATTTCAGCCGCCCAACCTCCTTCGCTGTGAGGTTCTTAAGAAACATGAACGGATTCATCAGAACGATTTCTTCAAATCCATTCCGGTGTAAAGCTGGGCAACTTGATCAGCATAGCTATTGAACATCAGCGTTTTGCGTTTGCCAAATTCGCCGATACGACGTTCCTTTGCCTGACTCCAGCGCGGGTGATCGATGTCCGGGTTGACGTTGGAATAAAAGCCGTACTCGCTCGGCGCTGCACGATTCCAGGCGGTTAACGGCTCTTTCTCGACGAAGCGAATCTTAACGATCGACTTCGCGCTCTTAAAGCCATATTTCCACGGCACGACAATGCGGATAGGCGCGCCGTTTTGATTCGGCAATACCTCGCCGTACAGCCCAACGCCAAGCAAGGTCAACGGATTCATCGCCTCGTCCAAACGCAAACCCTCAACATAAGGCCAATTTAATACCTGAGTTTTTTGTCCCGGCATTTGATCCGGCGCTTGCAATGTCGTGAACTCGACGAATTTCGCCTTGCCGGTTGGTTCGACGCGCTTAATCAATTCGCTCAGCGAATAGCCGATCCACGGGATCACCATCGACCAACCTTCGACACAGCGCAGCCGATATATGCGCTCTTCCAGGGGTGCCAGTTTGAGCAATTCGTCGATGTCGTAGATCTTAGGCCGCTTGATTTCGCCTTCCACCGCAACCGTCCATGGCCGTGTTTTCAGCGTCGAGGCGTAGGCAGCCGGATCGGATTTATCCGTGCCGAATTCGTAGAAATTGTTGTAGCTGGTGATGTCGCGTAGCGGCGTCAACGGATCTTCCGCAGTCGCTGTGGCTTTCTTCGCGACATTTAATTTGCTCAACGCGATCGCATCGCGCGGTAACAATAAACCGCCGGCCAGCGCCGTCAATCCGGTCGCGGCGCCCAATTGCAAAAACTCGCGCCGCTTCAAGTAAAGCTGTTTATCGGTAATTTCAGACGGCACGATATCCGTCGAGGGTCGAATAATCAAATGTTCTCCTAATTTCTCAATATCGCTTTATACGCCAACGGCGCCAAGCTGGATGTTAGTCGCAATCAAAAGCTTAGGCTGACGTTTTGTCGAAACGATCACGAAATTGTCAAATCTTTGTAGCCTCGCCAGGTCATTTTGAGCCACCAGGGGATCGGAATTCTCACATTTGACGAAACGAACGTTGGCCCGGAGGCCAATATTCACGCGGCCTTCCCGAATACGCCCTAGCGCAAAAGAAATTACGCGAGTAACTCGAGGCGATAGCCTAATCCACGCACCGTATGAATCAGCGGACGTTCGCGA
>JANOLP010000275.1:0-5154 GCA_031419835.1 Pseudomonadota bacterium
TGGCGACAGACTTCCATTCCCAAAAGAGTTCGAGGGCACGCATGTGATCTTGTGTAATCATATAAAGACCCATCCCCAAGGCCGATGTAAGAGCTTCGTCACGGACGCGCACGGAACGAAAATAGTAGTGCAAAACGAAGAAGAACCAATCCATACAGAGTTGCCTTAACCTGCAGCTAACAGGCCGTCACATCAATACGCAACGCGCGTTGCGCCGTATTTCAGGTATGCCCCAACGGTTTTGGTCCGACCGGAGACATCTGCCTTAATAAGCACCTTTAAACGACTGTAGCAAGCTCCGAACGGCCACTTTGGGGAGGTGACATTTGGCCTTTCAATTTCCGCTTGTGGCCGGGACTGACTGCGTTGGCTTGAAAAAAGGAGCCATCTCTCAGGCGCGGCGAAGCCGTCGTTCGCGAACGGCGAAAATTAAATTTACCCCATGTCCGCTTAGTGCGGTTACTGTTTTGTTGCATGGCGCAATGCTATTTCCGCTGGGGGTCGAAGTGCATCGCGCAAAATAGGGATATCTGCTCGTCTTGTCCGATCCGATCGCCTTCCCAATTGTGAACGTCAGGTTACGTTCGAAAATTCCGCATAACTACGTCGCATCTGATAACCTAGCTTCATTCAGGAGGTAGTGATGGTAAGTCGACTATTAGTGTTAGTGCTTACGATAATGTTTTCCGCCGCAATTCAGGCCGGGCCGAAAGAAGACGCGTTGGCAGCTTACGAAAAGTTCTTCGCTTATTTCACCACGGACAACCACGATCAGTTGGTCACGGTATTTTCGCCCGATGCATTTTTCTTTGGCACGATCGCGCCGGAACTGATCACCGCACCGGAAGACATACGGCAGTATTTTGTGAAAGCGTTGTCCAGTTCGCGCGGTGAGGTTAAGGCGAATTTATTTGGGACGACGGCAACGCTGCTTTCGGATGACGTCGTGATCGTTACGGCGACATGGCAATCCGAACGAACGCTTGACGGCAAGATGTCGACCAATGGACCGTCGCGAAACACTTCGGTGATGCATAAGCGTGGCGAGCGTTGGTATATCGTTCAGTTTCACAACTCATGGAAGCCGAAATGAGATTTTCAGTGCCGCGCCGCGCCGCGCCGCGCTCGCTAGATCGTTAGCGTGCGTCGTGCGCGCGTTTCATTGTCGTAGTCAATGGCTGGAAAGGCGCATGGATATTGACTCGCAGGCCATGCGTTAAGGTAATGAATCAACGCTGCGGGTGACGGCGTTTGCCGTTCTCGCAGGTATAGCCGCAAGCAACTTATCAATCCCCATATCTGGCTGTAAACCAATTGTCACACTCGGGTGCTATAAAGTTTTTCGCCCATGCCTGTTGCCGTCGTTGATTGGCAGCGGTCGGTCGATGCTGCGCAGAAAATCTGCAGCAGCGGGCGTATTTATCCGAACTAACTCTCGAAAAGGTGAACAATGAACCATTCATTCCGTCGCACGAATCTCGCCGCCGCCATTAGCGTGTTGCTTGCCGGCTCTTCCGTTTTTGCTGCTGACGACATTCGCTTCTCGGACTTTACGCCGCTCGCAGCTTCAGCGGGCCCGACTGCCGACGAAGCCAAGCCGATCACGTTTGGCAATGCCAAATTTGTGCAAAAGTCGATCATCGATCGCCAGTCTCAGTTGGCTGCCAACAAGCCGAACAGCGGCAATTTTGATATGAATACTCTGAACCAATCGGGTCGCCATAAAGGCCGTTACCTATTTACCGTGTTCGAAACCGGTTCTTCAGGTGTGCAGCGCCACGACCGCAAGACTGGGCAGACCGAAACCATTTGGCAAAGCCCCGGCGTGGCACCTGCGCTGAACTCGTATGTGGCGTTCGATGCCTCGTATTGGACGCCGTGGGGAACATTCATTACGGCGGAAGAATCCTGGACTGCGGGTGGCAGCATTTACGGGAGACTGTTCGAACTGAAGAACCCGATCTCCGCTCCCGGCATACTCAACGGCGGTAACAACAGCGGCGCGCAGTTCGTTCATCAAAACGTCATTCCGCGTACCTCGCACGAAGGCATTCAGTTCGATAAAGACGGCAATATGTATTTCATCGATGAGTTAAACGGCGGCACGATATTCAAGTACACATCGGCAGCTAAAATGAATGACGTTAAGAAAGGCAAGGCCGATTACTTCGCGGCAGGCACGACATTCGTTTTGCGCGTGGGTGATGGCAATAGCGCAAATGCGACCGGTGGCTATGCGTGGGTTCCTTTCACCGATGCGCAAGGCAAGGGTTTACCCGGCGCAGTGATCATTACCGACGCTAACGGCGTTACGTCCGTCGATGCGCGCGGCACAGCGGACCAACCGTTGTTTAAGGGAACTGACTACCAGCGCCCGGAAGACTTGTTGATTACCATTGAGAAAGGCCGCGAGTACCTGTACATGGCGACCACCACCACTAACGAGGTGTATAAACTCGATCTGAAAAGCAACACGATTTCTGTGTACGCAAATCGGGACACCATAGACTTGGCGACCGGCGCTGCGGTGGGGACGGGTTTGACCAGCCCTGACAATTTGGCGGTCGACCGGAATGGCAATGTTTACATCGTCGAAGACCGCAACGGCGCTGTTGACGATGATATTTGGTTCGCCAAAGATCTGAACAAGGATGGCGATATCAATGATCCGGGCGAAGGCTTGGCGCGTTGGGCCTCGAATGGCACGCCGGGATCGGAATTCACCGGCTTGTACTTCGATCCCTTTAACAAGCGTCGCGCTTGGGTCAACATCCAGCATCCGGCGAGCGGCGATGATCGTACCATCGAAATCACCGTTCCAAACGACGACGATGAGGATCACGACGATTAGAAATAGCGTTTGAGCGAAAGCCCGCCAAGCCAGCGGTGGCTGGCGGGATTAATTCAGGTAATTAAGACGCGGCGCCGCGATTCGTTCCGGCCTCTCGTGTGCGCGCGTTTCATTGCACTGATCGATGGCTGGAAAGCCGCGCCTATACTGGCTCGCAGGTCATTAGCATGACAATGAATCAAGCAGCCTGGTGATTTGGCGATACCACATCCGGTCGCTGAAGTTCCGCTTCCAAGTCACGCCAGCGCCCGCGCGCCTCATTCAGATTCTCAAGTTTAACGTGACCGAAGCCACGAATGTGTTCCGGCAGGCCGGCGAGTTCGAGGGCCACTTTTAGCTTATCGTTCGATAGGCGCGGCAACATCATTTCGACCGTTGCCTCGTACTGGTCAATTAGTTCTCGTTCCATGCGACGTTCCTCGGTCTTGCCGAAAATATCGAACACACCACCACGCAGAAATTTGAGTTTTGCGAGCAGTTTGAACGCCGGGAACATCCATGCGCCGTAAGTCGTTTTTTGCAAATGCCCGCGCGAGTCGCGTTTGGCGATCAGCGGCGGCGCGAGATGAAATTTCAGTTTGTAATCGCCGCTAAACGTAGCGTCCAACTGCTGCTTAAATCGGCCGTCGGTATAGAGGCGCGCGACTTCGTACTCATCCTTGTAGGCCATCAGTTTGAAAAACGATTTCGCCACCGCTTTGGACAGCGTGTCGCCTTTTTGCAATGCAGCTTCCGCCGCGCGGGTTTTTTCCACCAGCGCCGTGTAACGTTTTGCGTAGGCGGCGTTTTGATAATCGGTGAGAAATTCGACTCGTTGCCGCACCAGCGCATCGAGGGATTTCGGCATCTGCACGACGACCGGCGCGGCGGGAATCGCCAACCGTTCCACGCTCACCAAATCTACAGCCGTGCGCCGGCCCCACAGGAAAGCCGCTTTGTTCATGTCGACCGCCACGCCGTTTAATTCGATCGCGCGTTGCAGCGACGCGAGGCCTAGCGGTACTAAGCCTTGCTGAAACGCGAAGCCGAGCATGAATAAATTGCCCGCAATCGAGTCGCCGAGCAATGCGGTTGCGAGTTGCGTCGCGTCGACGTAATGGGCGCGGTTAGCGACGGATTCATCGATCAGCGCGCGCACATTTTCCGTGGGAAATTGCCAGTCTGGATTTTGCGCGAAGGTTCCTGGCGGTTGCTCGTGGGTGTTGATCACCGCGACCGTCACACCGGGACGCGTTTTCGCGATCGCGTCCTGCGCGCCGGCCGTCAGCATATCGCAGCCGAGCACCAGATTCGCTTCACCGGTCGCAATGCGCTGTGCGTGAATGGCCGCCGGGTCCGGCGCAATGCGCACATGCGAAGTCACCGAGCCGTTCTTTTGTGACATGCCGGTCATATCCAACACCGACACGCCCTTGCCTTCCAAATGCGCCGCCATACCCAGCAATGCGCCGATGGTGATCACGCCGGTGCCGCCGATGCCGGTGATGAGAATGTTGTACGGCTTCGCAGCTAGCGTGGGCGCTTGCGGCTCGGGAAGTGCGGGGAACTCCTCGTTGCGCGCAGTGCGTCCGGCGCTGGACTTGCGCACCTGCGCACCTTCCAGCGTGACGAAGCTCGGGCAAAAACCTTCGATGCAAGAATAATCTTGGTTGCACGAGGACTGATCGATCACACGCTTGCGGCCAAGATCCGTTTCCTTCGGCAAGATGGATACACAGTTCGATTGCACGCCGCAATCGCCACAACCTTCGCAGACCAATTCGTTGATGAACACCCGTGCCGGGGCTTGGGGATACTCGTTTTTTTTGCGGCGGCGACGTTTTTCGGCAGCGCAGGTTTGATCGAAAATTAGCACCGACACGCCTTGAAACTCGCGCAGTTCCCGTTGCACGTCATCCATCGCTGTGCGCTCGTGCAACGTCACAAACTGCGGCAATTGCGTGCGATCTTGGTAGCGCGAGATGTCTTCGCTGACCAGCGCGATGCGCTTCACCCCTTCGGCCGCCATCTGCTGCGCGATCAGCGGCACCGTCAACGTGCCGTCGATCGGCTGGCCGCCGGTCATCGCCACCGCGTCGTTGTAGAGGATCTTATAAGTGATGTTGACGTTCGCCGCCACCGCTGCGCGAATGGCCAAGTGTCCCGAGTGAAAATAAGTGCCATCGCCGAGGTTGGCGAACACATGATCGAGCTTGGAGAACGGCGCTTGGCCGATCCACGGCGTGCCTTCGCCGCCCATTTGCGTCGTACTTTGGGTTTGCTCCGGATAAATGAAGGTCGCCATCACATGGCAGCCGATGCCG
>JANOLP010000276.1:0-5211 GCA_031419835.1 Pseudomonadota bacterium
TGATTTCGTTGTGTTCCTGCGCTTTGAGGAATGGCTCGAAGCGTGCGGGATCGTCACCGGAAAAATAATAATGCAAGCCGATCACCAGCCACGCAAGCAGCATCAGCAAGGCCGGCTTGAACTTGTCCATGTGCAGCTTGGCTTCCAGCACGATGGCGGCCATGCATAGGGTAAAAATACCGAGCACTGTTAATCCGGTGACAGAAAAAGGCTGGAGGGCGATCGCGTGAGATTCCATTCGGTGTTTGAGTTCGGCATTTTGGAAATTGCCGACATTGTTGTAAAATAATGATTCTACATAATATTCGTAACAACAACCGGCGCACTTCGAGATAAAAAACGGCGCGGGAAGTTTTTTGTAGAGAAGCGATCCAATCGCTCGAAATATTCGTAAGCGACCCATTCACGGACAGAAAAATAATTGCCTTCCAAGGTTGTTTAACCCGGAGGGCGCGAGGTTAGGAACGCGAGGATGATTAAAGTAGAGAATTTAAAGAAAGCGTTCGGCGCGAAGTACGCTGTCAATGGCGTATCGTTCGCAGTCGAACGGGGTGAGGTGTTGGGGTTTCTCGGGCCGAACGGCGCGGGTAAATCCACTACCATGCGCATGATCATGGGATTCATTCCGCCCACGGACGGCAAGATCAGCGTCGGCGGCTTCGATATGGTCGAGAATCCGATTCCGGGCAAACGCCTCATGGGTTACCTGCCGGAAAACGCACCCGCCTATACCGATATGACGGTGCATGGATTTCTTGGGTTTGCTGCTGAGCTGCGCGGTTTGTCGGGGCAAGCGAAGAAAAAAGCCATCGGTAACGCGGTCGACATGTGTTTCCTTGAGAGTGTGTTGTATCAAAGCGTCGACACGCTTTCCAAAGGCTATCGCCATCGTACCTCGCTTGCGCAATCGTTGTTGCACGATCCCGACATATTGATTTTGGATGAGCCGACCGACGGCCTTGATCCGAATCAAAAGCACGAGATTCGCACTTTGATTCGCCGCATGGGTGAAACTAAGGTGATTATTTTTTCGACCCATATTTTGGAGGAAGTCGAAGCGGTGTGTTCGCGCGCGATTATTATCGATCGCGGTCAGATCGTCGCGAATGGTACGCCGCGGGAGCTGAAAGCGCGTTCGCAAAATGCCGGTGCGGTGACGATGTCGCTGCTTGCAACGCCATCGTCCGAAGTCACCGCTAAGCTTAGCGCGTTGGCGGCGGTCAAAGAAACCCAAGTGATTTCCGAGGATGCGGGTCGCACCGTGCTTCGCTGCATACCGAACAAAGATCAAATCAACGGCACGTTCTCGCGCGTTGTCGCCGAGCTCGCGCAACGTGAAGGATGGCGCCTCGAGGAATTACGAATGGAGGAGGGCAAGTTGGATGACGTGTTCCGTAGCATCACGCTCTCGGAAACCCAGAAGGGAGCGACGCAATGAGCGCCTGGAACAATGTCAAAGCCATCGCCAAACGGGAGTTGGGCGCCTATTTTTCTTCTCCCGTAGCCTATGTCTTTATCGTGATTTTTTTGTTGCTCGCAGGATTTTTTACGTTCAACGTCGGTCAGTTTTTTCAAATCGGCGAAGCGTCGCTCACGTCGTTTTTCTATTGGCATCCTTGGCTTTACTTGTTCCTCGTTCCTGCCGTCGGCATGCGTTTGTGGTCAGAAGAACGTCGCCAAGGCACCATGGAATTGTTGCTGACAATGCCGATTACTACTTGGCAAGCAATTCTAGGGAAGTTTCTCGCATCTTGGGCATTTCTTGCGATCGCGTTGTTGCTGACCTTCCCGATCGTCATCACGGTCAATTATCTCGGCGATCCCGATAATGGCATCATCTTCGCGGGATATGTCGGCAGCCTATTGCTCGCCGGTGCTTATTTGGCGATTAGTTCGATGACCTCCGCGATGACGCGTAATCAAGTCGTGAGCTTCATCGTTTCAGTCGTGATCTGTTTGTTTCTGATTATCGTCGGCTTCGGGCCCGTGACAGATTTGTTGACCAGTTGGGGTAGTGCGGCGCTGGTCGATACAGTTGCATCATTCAGCGTGATTACCCATTTCGATCCGTTCCAGAAGGGGTTGATCGATTTGCGTGACATTGTGTTTTTTCTGTCCATTATCGTGTTCGCGCTGTTCACCACGGGCGTTATTATTCGCGCTCACCGCGCGGGTTAGAGTTAGGGCTTATCGTGAAAAATAACGGTTTATCAAATCTTATGTACTCTGCCGCGGGTGTGATCGTGCTGTTCGTGATCTTGCTCGCAGTGAATTTCATCGTACGTTCCATCCCTGGCCGAGCCGATCTGACCCATGGCAATTCCTATACGTTGTCGGACGGTACCAAGCGCATATTGGAAAAGATTCCGGCGCCGGTCAAAGTGCGTTTCTATGCCAGCAAATCCGAAACAGCGATGCCGGTGCAATTGAAAACCTATGCTAAGCGCATCGAAGATTTGCTTAACGAATATCGTTCTCGTGCTGGCGGTAAATTGATCGTCGAAAAATACGATCCCGCGCCGGATTCCGATGCGGAAGATTCAGCTAATCTCGATGGCATTGAAGCGCAGCCGGTAAACACCGGGGAGAAATATTATCTGGGACTCTCCATCAGTCATCTCGATCAGCGCGTGGCGATTCCCCTTATGTCGCCAGAGCGTGAGACGTTGCTGGAATACGACTTGACCCGTGCAATTTCACAAGTCAGCAAAAAGAATAAACCGGTACTCGGCATCATGACCGTATTGCCCATGTTCGGCTCGCCTGGTATGCCAATGATGAATCAAGGCCCGCAGCTTGAATGGGCGGTCATCAGCGAATTGAAACGCGACTACGACGTGCGCGAAATTCCGTTGGCGAGTAGTAAAATCGACGACGACGTGAAGGTGTTGATGGTCGTTCATCCGCGTGATATTTCCGCGACCGGCCAATACGCAGTCGACCAATTCGTCATGCGCGGCGGCAAACTGATTGCGTTCCTTGATACCTATGCCTATTTCGATCAGATAAGAAATCCCGCCAATCCACAACAGCAAATGGGTGGCGGCGCATCGTCGCTGGACAAGTTACTCCAGACCTGGGGCGTCTCGTTGGATCCAAGCAAAGTCGTTGCCGACATGCGATTTATGCGTGCCAATGGTCAACGTGGTTTGCCGGCGCTACTGAATCTCACTGCTGAAGCGTTTAACTCGCAAGATGTTGTCGCAAGCCAAGTGGGCTCGATGTTGCTACCGTTCTCTGGCGCGTTTTCCGGTAAGCCCGCCACGGGCTTGACGCAAACTGTGTTAATCAAAAGTTCGAAGAGTGCCGAGCTGCGCGATTCGATTGTGGCTACACACGGTGTCGACGCCAACGCCATGACGTTGAAAGCGGCTGGGATCGAGTATGCAATTGCAATTCGTTTGAACGGTAAATTCAAAACTGCGTTCCCGGAAGGTAAACCGAAAGAAGAGCCGAAGGTCGATCCGAATAATCCCGAGGCGAAGCCGGAAATGCCTAAGCCGGAGGAAAATCCAGCGCCGCAAATCAAAGAATCCGCGCACGAAAATGCCGTGGTGTTGATCGGTGACGCCGATATGTTGTCGGATCAAGCGAGCATTCAAGATATCGGCGAATCCATGGGCCAGCGCGTCTACATTCCGCGCAACGGCAATATTAACTTCGCGCAGAGTTTAGTCGAGCTTTTCGCGGGCGATGAAAATTTGATTAACCTGCGCAGCCGCGCCGCGCAGTTTCGGCCACTGACCGTGGTTCAGCAAATGGAAGCGAAGGCGGCGGAAAGTTATGCCGGCAAAATTCGCGAACTAGAACAGACCTTGGCGACAGCGCAACGCAAAATTACAGAGTTACAAAAGAACAAAGCCGAAGGCCAGCAATACGTATTGTCGCCGGAGCAAAAAGTTGAACTTGAGAATTTCCGCAAGAAGCAGGCGGGAACACGTAAAGATCTAAAGGAACTGCGCAAGAGTTTGCGTACCGAATCCGATTCGTTAGAATTTTGGACCAAGCTTATCAATGTTGGTGCGATGCCGCTACTTGTGGCACTTGCCGGAATCGCGCTGGCGATGTTGAAAAGAAGATGGGTAGGCGCACGATGAACCGCAAACAATTTTCCATATTGTTCGCTGTCCTGGTGATTCTCGGTGGGTTGGTGTGGTCGCTTAAGAAGAGCGACGAAAATAGTTGGACGCAAAGACCCAACCGTGTTGGTGAGGCGCTGGTGCCGAACTTTCCGGTCAACGACGTCGCCAACATTCACATCGACAACGGTCACACGAGCGTGAGTCTAACGAAGAAGGAAGGCCAATGGCGCGTCAAGGAGCGTGGCGACTATCCCGCTAACTTCAATATGATCAGCGATTTGCTGCTCAAGATTCAAGATCAGAAAATTATTCAAAGTGATGTGATTACTGCGGAACAACGTCCCGATCTGTATTTGATCGAGCCGATTAAGGACAAGCCAAGCGCGATTGCCGTTGAGTTGCAGGACGCCAACGCAAAGCAAATAACTAAGCTCCTGCTCGGCAAACGCTTAATGAAAAAAGGTCCCACCGGCGCGGAAGTCCCGGCCGGTCGTTATGTGATACTGTCCACCGATGAAAAAACCGCCGTGTTAGTCGGCGACGTTTTACTTGAGACGGAGCCTAAGCCTGAGAATTGGATCGTTAAGGATTTCGTACGGGCGGACAAAATCAAGTCAATGGCCTTCAACGCCGACGATGGTACGAATGTTTGGAAAATGCAGCGCGATCAAGAGGGAGGCGATTGGCGCTTGGACGATGAGAAGCCGAAAGAGAAATTCGATAACACGCGCGGCACCAGCGCCGTGAATGCCATTTCGATGCTGAGCTTTACTGACGTTGTTGCGAGCACCACATCGATCGATACTGGAATGGGCAAAGCGCGTATCTTCGTTGCCGAGACCTTCGATGGCCTAACTTATACGTTTCGCATCGGCAATACGTCGGGCGATGACAATCAATACATTGGTGTGTCCGTGGCGGGCGACGCGATCAAGACTCGCGTTGCTGCGACAGACGAGAAGCCCGAGGACAAGGCGCGTCTCGACAAAGAATTTAGAGAACGTGTCGCAAAACTTGAGACGCGTTTGAAATTCGAAAAAACTCTATCGAAATGGACGTACCTTACGCCGAAATGGCGCCTCGATTCGCTGTTGAAAGATCGCGCCGGGTTGATGATGGACAAGCAAAA
>JANOLP010000277.1:0-20300 GCA_031419835.1 Pseudomonadota bacterium
ACGAAGAGCGCGAAAAGTTCAAGATGTACGACCCATCCACGAACAAGTGGGAACCACTTAACGTGACGTGGAAGCCGATGGAAGAGGGTTTATCGCGCTACTGGGTTTACGGCATCTCGCCAATGGTGTACGACGCCAAACTCAAAGCCTTCGTGTTTATATTCACTAATGGGGGCACGTGGCTGCTAGACCCATTTGCTAAGACAATGGTGCAGGTCGTGGCCAAGAGTAACACGCCACCGGCAAATCTGGACGGACCCATGGGGTCATTCGTCCACGACTTGGCCAGCGGGAGGACGCTCGGGATTTTTGCGGACATGCGTACCTATGCGGCCGGAGAGTATCTTCAGAAGCGGGGCTTCCCAACTGACGAAGCTTTGGTCTTAGTGCTAGACGTTGAAAAACACGCGTGGGTTGTCCAGCCCAAACCAGCCGATAGCGTCCAACCGCCGCTGGACGCGATTCGGATGGTGCATCATTTCTACGACCCTGCGCACAATGTAACGGTAATTTATCGTGGGCCATACAATGGCTCAACCACAGAGACTTGGGCATATCGTTACAAGACACCTGAAAAATGATGCAACTGGAAGGGCGCGCCGAAGGCCGTATCTCGGTTTTTATTGTCCGGAAAGGCTTTATGGGTAAATGCTTAAGTTGCAACTCCTTGATCTGCCTGGTCCATACGTCCGCTTCGCTTCGTCCTTCGCTATGCTCGCCACCGTCCGTCAAAAGGTATGAGCGTGCGAATAGGTTTACGAAATTTCAGGTTGTGCGGCCGGGCGCTTACTCAGCACTCACGGATTTGATAACGAACCTCGGGTCAAACATGATCTAGCGGTCATTCCGTGCGCGCCATTGGTTTGCTGCCAGTATCGTACGAAAAAGTTGTATTTGTTTTTCTGACGTATCGTACCAATCAAATTGTTCGGCGTAACGTCTAGTGCTCATATGCGCGGGATAGTTCGAGAATAAATCAACTACACCCTCCGCTATAGCCGCCGGGGATCGGTCACGTAACAATATCCCCGCATCGCGAGACTTTATTATTTCCGATGTGCCGCCGACTTTTGTCGCTATCACCGGCGTGCTACAGGCCATGGACTCCAATAAAACGTTTGGCCAACCTTCGCGACTGGAAGCGAGGATCAATGCATCCGCTGCACCGTAGTAATTTCTTAGTTTTTCTTGTGGAACATTCGAAATAAATTCTACCCGGTCGGCGACTGCCGCCGCCTGGCAACGTTGCCTTAGATTTTGTTCCTCTTGTCCGCTGCCGATAATGACCAGTCGAAATTCCGATAACTCACGCATGGCGTCGATGACGAGGTGATGTCCTTTCAGTTCGACCAAGTTACCAACGGAAATTAACGTTTTTTCCTGCCAACCAAGTTGTCTTTTTAATTTGTCTCGATCAACGGGCTGAAATCTGTTTGCATCAACGCCATTTCGCAGGACGTGTATTTTTTCGGGTTGGGCGCCTAGCTCGACCATTCGTACTTTGAGGCCCTGCGAGACGGTAATACTAGCGGCGATGTCGTTCGCGGCACGCAAGATCATCTTGCGTGGGGTTGGGAAGTCAGGAATCAAATTAATATCCGTTCCGCGCGCCGTGACCACGACGGGTTTATCGAGTAATTTTCCTAGGTACGACGCGGCGACACCATCTGGGAAGTAGTAGTGGGCATCAATAAGGTCAAAGTCGAAGCCATCAGCAATAATTTTTTTTAGCACCGGTAAACAGGCTTGTGCAAGCAATCTGGGCGTCGTGTTCATCCCAATTTTCGGCAGTTGCAGGTAACGCGGATGTAACACATCCAGGCCATTGTGCGTTTCCGATTTAGGGATCTGCGCGAACTTACTGTAACTTCCGAAACGCTCATTGCGAAAAGGAAACCAGGGTACGGGAGCAACGACTTTTGCCGATATGGATTGGAAATCCGAGAGCAAATGACGCAAACGAGTTTCGACGAATACACCATGCCGTGGCGTTACGCTATTGGGATAAAGCGTCGAGAACGTCAGGATTTTCATCGGCCTAATGATCTTGCCGCGCCTGGGTCTTCGCCGTGGCTAGATGGCAAAAGAATGGTCGCCGCGCAAGATCGCGCCCTATCCAAAATCCGGAATTAGGCAATCGCGCTAAGCGGCTCTTGATTTGTTGCGCTGCTTCGCTTTAGACCAAGAAACGAATCAAACATCAATACCGACCAGAGGGGCGTACTATGATCGCGTATCCCGGATTCGTGTTGCTCGAGCATTTGCTTGAGAAAATCGGGATTCAGGTAACCCGTTTCGGCCAGGCGCGACCCCATAACCGTGTTGTGTAGCTTTTTGCGCAATGGTCCACGGAACCAGTTTGCGAGGGGTACGGCGAACCCCATCTTCGGCCGATACAATATCGAGTCCGGGAGATACGGTTCTAGGGCTTTCTTCAAAATGTACTTTCCCTCTTGACCGCGAAGTTTGAAGTCTTCCGGCAATCCGGAAAGCCATTCGAGCATGGGGTGATCCAGCAAGGGTTCCCTTACTTCTAGCGCGTGGGCCATGCTCGCGCGATCAACTTTTGTGAGGATATCGCCTGGCAAATAGGTTTTGGTGTCCAAATACTGAATGAGTGAAAGGCCACCCTTTACCGGCGCACGATCTGCGTGTCTTTGCATTACTTCGAATGCTCGATATCCTTGTAAGTCACGCTGAAATCCTGGTGTAAATAGCTGACCGCGCATTTCGTCGCTCATAAGCGATACGGAGTGAAAGTATGCTTCTACTGAATTACGCGCAAGAGCCTGAAGTGTCGTTTTGGCGCGAAACATTCGCGGCGCCCAATCGGCCTTCGGGTAAAGTTTTCCGGCGATGTTAAAAATCGGACGACGCAGCCCCAGCGGCAGAAGCGAGCGGATCTTTTCTTCGTTCATGTGCCAGCGATAGCGTCGATAACCACCAAAATTTTCGTCGCCACCATCACCCGAAAGTGCGACGGTAACTGACTTTCGGGCTAATTGACACACGCGGTAGGTTGGCATCGCTGAGCTATCGGCGTAGGGCTCATCGTATAGCGAAGCAAGGGTGTCCACTAAGCCAAAATCATCAGGATCCACCTGCTCGACCCGATGGTTCGTGCGGTATTGATTCGCGACCGCCCTCGCATATTCGGATTCATTAAATTTCGGATCACCGAATGATATAGAACAGGTGTTGACTGGGTCCGAGGAAAGTCCCGCCATCATAGCGACCACGGCGCTTGAATCTACACCGCCTGACAGAAAAGCGCCTAGCGGAACCTCTGATACCAAACGAATTTTTACCGCTTCACGCAAACGTTCGACAACTTCGGCTTGCGCATCTTTTTCACTAATCGGACCAACAGACTTAAATTGCAGATCCCAATATTCCTTGGTCGCCGGAACGGGCTTTCCACGCTGAATCGTAAGAGTGTGGCCCGGATCTAACTTCAGCGCTTGCTTATAAATCGTACGTGGTTCGGGCACATAGCCGTACGCGAAATAGTCTTCAACTGAGCGCGGGTCGATTTCTTGCGATAGCTTGGAATGGCACAACAAGGCCTTTAGCTCCGAACCAAAAATAATGGTTTGGTCCGGAAGCACTGCATAAAATAATGGCTTAACGCCAAGCCTATCTCGCGCCAAGAAAAAAGTTTGTCGATTGCGATCCCAAAGCGCAAATGCAAACATGCCACGAAATCGCGTTACACAGGCTTCGCCCCACTCTTCCCACGCGTGGACGATAACTTCGGTATCGGAGCGAGTTCGGAAATGATGGCCGCGCGCGATTAGTTCGGGCATGAGTTCTTGAAAATTGTAAATTTCACCATTGAAGACGACAACAACGCTGCGGTCTTCATTGAAAAGTGGCTGTTGGCCCGACGATAAGTCAATGATGGAAAGACGCCGATGCCCGAGGCCTACTCCAGGTTCTAAGTGGATACCGCCTTCATCGGGGCCGCGGTGAAATAGTGCTTGATTCATGCGCTCCAGTAATGAACGCGAAATTTCTTTGGTGCCACCAAAATCAAATATGCCGACTATGCCGCACATAGGGTTATTGCATCACAGTTTGTCTAACTTTTCGTTCTAGCACACGGTCATAGAGTTGCATATAGCTATTCGCCATCGTTTCCATACTAAAGCGCGTTTCCGCCTTTAGCCGACCGGCTTTGCCATGCGTCTTGAGTAATCTTTCATCCAAGAAATAGCGCTGCATCGCAATCGCAAGAGCGACTGGATCTGCGGCAGGCACCAAAAACCCGGTGATACCGTCGTCCACCAATTCAGGATTTCCACCGACGTTTGTGGCAACGATCGGAAGGCCGCAAGACATGGATTCTAGTATGGTATTCGATATGCCTTCAGCGAGCGAAGACAGTACGAAAAGATCCATACACCGCATTAGGTTGGCAATATCATCGCGTTCGCCGGCTAACCACGCTTGATTTTTCAATCCAGCCTCCATCAGCAACTTGTCACATTGGGCGAGCAAAGGCCCATCCCCCACCAATATCAGTCGTAACTTTTGTTTATCTCTTGGCACTAATGAGGCAAGATGGATGAAAGCGCGAGTCAGCGTAACTTGGTCTTTTACCGCTTGCATGCGCCCAACAGTCCCAATGACGAAAGTTCCCTGAGGGGCAAAATTGGGGTCGGGCGCCCCTTCCCGCTCGCGGGATGCTGGACGAAATTCGTGGCAATTCACCCCGTTGTATATTTGAGTGATATGTTCCGGCGCAATACCAATTTCGTTTTGAAGATAGGATTCGAGGTCTTTAGATAAGGCGACGTAATGATCGATCATAGGGCGATGTAATCGACGGATCCATTGCCCTTTGCGACTGCTTCCGTCTAAATCGCCGATGTCTCGCCCATGTTCACCATGTATGCGTACCGGAACACCGCTGAGTAACGCCGGCAGCGCGCTATTTAACCCAGACAGCCCGCGACTGTGAACGATCGCAGGCTTAAGTCGCTTTATCAACGCAAGTAAACGCCACTGAGCGTTCCAATCACGTCCGTCTTTTCGATTGATCGCAAATACTTCGACATTGGGATCCTCGAGTCTATTGCGAAAATCCGTGACGTTGGTCATACAAATTATGGCGTGTCTGTACCGCTTCGCTAATCCATGATTCAGCAGATTGACCAGCCCGTTTTCTAGGCCGCCAATTGCCAGACGGTGGATCACGTGCACAATAAGATTTGGAACTGTCATTGGGGCTTTAGCCGTCTGATCTAGTGCTTTGCCTCGTTTAGCGTTCGATCAATTCCGTCAAATATTGACGGTATGAAATTACGCAAAACTGCTTTCGCGTCATCGGATTTTCCTTCAAACTGCGCGTAAACGAAAATTGCAGCCGCATCATCGCCTTGCCCAAGCAACTTCGCTTTCGCTTGAAAGACCTTAGCTAGGTAAATATTGCTAGTGTAAGCGCCGCCAATCCAATACCAACTATAAACCAGCAAATTAGATCGGGTTGACCGAAGAGTCGATTCATTAACTCGTAGTCCTCGATGATTCCACTGAATATCTGCGGCTCCTTCGGAAATGAGGCCCCAAACTGGATGTCGTGTTACGACAAGTTGGTTATTGGAATTAATCAACTCCGCATCTTGGTGTTGATTGCGGTAGTACTTGATGACTACATTAACCTGTGTTGTTCCATTTTCAAACGTTTGTCGTTGCGAGCCGAGGTGGCCGCTAAAGTGAGGCTCCCATTCTGTTCGCGTGCCCGGTGAAGTTTGCCATCCGTCTGGCGCCGCATACGGGGAAAACACCAGAGGCTTTAGATTGGGAGGCGCATCATTTATGCGCAGCGCGAAACTTGGCCAAATTGCGACCGTTAAAGCGGCAATGGTTGCAAATACTGCGACTCGGGCCGACAAGTGTGGGGCCTGTCTGCTTGACACACTTTGGTTTTGACGCGACAAAGGAACCAATTTGACATCGTCGCCCCAGCGCGAGCCAAACCAAAACAACAGCATCATTACGAAACCGAAAAATACCCATCCATAAATTACGTGATCCACTCCTGTGGCTAGGCGATTGCTACTTAAATGTCCAATCATGACAATCATGTACGCCCTAATCCAATTCGCGACAATAGGCACTAAAATTGATAGCCCAATGAATGCGACGCGCCTCCAAAAACTTTGGTAGGTCAGATAAGCAAACAGGCACCCGAGCGTGAGCGATGCGATAAGGTAACGCAAACCACTACATGCCTCGACGACGGACCAGCTTCCGCTTGGAACCGTGAAAAAATTCCCTTCGCGAAATACCGGGATTCCTGTTATACGCAACGCGGCGACGGTAAAATCAGCTGTTAAATTCATCATCGGCGTGAGAAGGAAGTCGCCGGCCGGTACCGCAAATAACAAAAATAAAAGGGGGAAAAGTAATGCTAAGGTAACTCTATAACCTAGGACGCCCCAAACTATAGCGGGAACCATTGCGACAACGGCATATTGGGATACTACTAGTGCTCCAGCCGTTTCGGCAATAAGCCAAAGTAGCCCTAGCCCCATAAGGACAATAAGCCCGAAAACGCTGGGATCAGGTCTGAGCGCAAGGACGTCACGGCGACGCGTCCATATCAGGTAAGCACTAATTGGAAAAATCAAAAATCCGTGCGCGTAAGTTTCGGATCGCTTCCAAATGGCGATGGTTGATAGCGTTGTATCCCCGTACCAACCGAGTAACCAGATCAATAGTGCCATCGAGAGCAAACCACACAACAGCCAGGTCCATCGAGCGACCTTTCCAGCCTCTGGGCTCGTATCCTGAAGTGACCCGATGTCTGCGTCAGATTTCATGCGGGCTTCCAATTGAATATTGGCACAAATCACTTTTCACGCAAACGACGCCGGTATCGGAACGGACATCGACCAAACTTTTTGTGCCGAAAAAATCGCCATGGATCGCACCACCATGAACAAAGGCGGGCCCGTGAATATCCCAAAGATCGCCGCAATTACTTGGCGTAAACGGGACGTCGTCAAGAATTTGCGGAAGGGAATTCATTCTATCTAACCCAAATATTTCACGATATGTGGACCGAACCAATTGGCGAGGGTCAAAGGCATTGTCTGCCACGCCTTAATGAAAAGCCGATATTTCGGATTGAGTGGATTTTGATCTGGAATCTGCTGCGCCCGATGTAACTGATACTCATAGTTCAGTGGTAACGGTTCAAAGCCCCAGTTTTTCTTGAAATGATAGGGGCCTGTTCCAATTTTGCTACGGCCGAAGTCAAAGTGCTTGCAGCCGCGCTCGACGGCGCGGCGCATCAGTTCCCAATACTTGAAATCGTTGGCGGCGAAATCACGGGCGGATTGGTCGTCTCCCGCATAGTAGGGCAATACTTCGTCGCGAAAATAAAACGTCAATACAGTGCTTAAAGGTTTATTGGCGGAACTAACAACGGTCAAGACTTCACAGTCGCCCTTGAATACTTCGGTAAGCAACTGAAAATATCGTTTCGAATGCGTTGGAGTTCCGTGCCTATGAACGTTTTCAGCGAACAACGCAAAGAAGCGATCGACATTTTTATCGATTTCCCCTCGCAGTTCAGCCTTGATGCCTTTACGTACCATTGCCCGTTGTTTTCGCGGAATCGCGAGCATATTTTGTTCATGATCGCTGCCGATTTCATTACGGAAGGTCACGTATAGGTCTTTGTGCCCCCAACTGGGATGCGTCGCAGCAATACTGCGGTATTCGAGGTGATCAACGTTGAGTTTTTTCGCTAGCTGCTGCGCCGCTTGATCAAGGGCGATCCGTGCCGCATCAGAGATCGCAGCAATGCCACCGTATACGCAGAACGGCAGCGAGCATAACGAGTGGCCAAACACCCAACTTTTGACTTCCGCCAATGGCAGAACGCCTTCGATTTTTCCGTTGGATTCCGCGAAGAGAAAATGAGTACGGTGCCCAAATGCGGCCTCCATTATTGTTTTCCAACCTGCACGATGGAAGAACGTTGCTTCCGGGCATGCGAACACGAACTCGTCCCAGCGAGCCATCGAGTTATCCGACAATCTGCCAACAGATATGGGGCTGCTGGCGGTTGCCACCGTTGTCAGGGCAACGACTGCGGTGTCAATCGCGACGTTACTCAATTCGTCTTCCCGAGAAAAATTTCGTCGATACGGCCCCAGCTAAAATCAGCCAACAAATTGCGCAATTTAGATTCGGTTTTGCCTAAATTGACGTAGTGACGAAAACGCGTTTTCAGTTTCATGCCGCTGGGCCTCGGTTGATCTGGATCGATTTCCCAGGGATGGCAATAAAAGATACAGGGTTGATTGTCAGATTGATTGACCCGCGTTATCGACCAGCATGATAGGCGATAGGGCAACAAACGAAAGTAACCCCCGCCTGCGGCGGGGAAGTTACGATTAAGTAGGCGAATTGTCGTCGCCGGCAATTCTAAAAGTGCTTTTGAATCATCCGGCTTAAATGCGAATCGTGGCGCGTTCGGCATTCCATAGTGATCGTGGCGAATTGGATAAATGCTCGAGCTATATTGATAGCCGACTTCGCCTAAAGTATCCAGCGCCCATAAATTGTTTTCGCCAATGGAAAAACTCGGTGCGCGATATCCAACGACGGATCGGCCAGATAAGTCTTCAAGAATTGTTTTCGCGTGTCGAATGTCTTCTGAAAACTCGGTTCGACTAAGGTCCGATGCACGCTGATGGCCATATCCATGGCTCGCAAGTTCATGCCCTGCGGCGACAATGCGCTTGACCATCGCAGGGTAACGCTCAGCGACCCAGCCTAATGTGAAAAATGTTGCCTTTGAGTCAGTATCATCGAGCATGACCAACATCCGGTCGACGTTTCGTTCGACCCGGCAGGGTTGCTGATCCCAAGTTTGACGCGGGAAATGTGGCGCTAGAGCTGAGACTTGAAAATAGTCTTCGACATCGATGGAAAAAGCATTGCGGATGGGCAGCGTTGGCATTTGGTTATTTGGTTACGCGACATGACGTTGTTCGGGATTTCCGAGCCAGTTGTGCAAGATAGCTGCGATTCGTAGCGCCGCGTTGCCGTCCCAAAATTCCGGAGACTTTCCTGCTTTCCCGCCGGTCCGCAGTAGATCAACTACGGCGTTGCGAATTTTTTCCGGATCGGTACCCGTAATTGTATTCGTACCTTCCGAAACGGTGATCGGGCGTTCGGTATTGTGGCGTAACGTAATACACGGCACGCCGAGCGCTGTAGTTTCTTCTTGAATGCCGCCAGAATCCGTTAGTGCGACGCGGGCATCCTTCATCAACCCTAACATTTCAAGATAACCCTGCGGTGGAAGCAACGCGATATTCTTAGAGGTGATCGACGCGAGCAGGCCACCGCCTTCGATTCTCGTGCGTGTGCGAGGGTGCACCGGAAAGATGATAGGCAGCGATTCGCTTATTTCAACTACCGTGTTTAGCAACACACGCAAAGTGTTGGGATCGTCCACATTGGAGGGACGATGCAGCGTGAGAATGCCGTAACCGCTATTACCTGCCAGAAAGTCTTCGGAAATTCCCGCCAGGCGCAGCGTTTCGCGTACTGGCGTGGCGTGCGGTAATTGATTCTTCAATGTATCAATCATGACGTTGCCAACAAAGTGAACGCGCTCGCTCGCAATTCCTTCGCGGCGCAAATTTTCCGCTGCGTCCCGCTCCGTTGTAAACAAGATATCCGAGATTTGATCGGTCAGCACCCGATTTACTTCTTCAGGCATACCGCGATCATAACTGCGCAAACCCGCCTCAACATGAATGACCTTTATGCCCATTTTTGTTGCAACCAATGCGCATGCAATCGTTGAATTCACGTCACCAACGACCAGCACGGCATCTGGAGTTTCCTGCTGCAAAACCGGCTCAAATCGACGCATGATTTCGGCAGTCTGAACGGCATGGGACGCAGAACCGACATCGAGATTGATATCAGGTTTAGGGATACCAAGAACCGAAAAGAACTGATCATTCATAGCGCTATCATAATGCTGACCAGTATGCACCAGGCAAACGTGAAAAGGACTGTGACCAGCCTTCAAGGCTGTGATAACTGGCGCGATTTTCATTAGGTTTGGTCGCGCGCCGACCACACAAAGAATTTTCTTACTCAAATCTATTGATCCTTGTTGTTGACGAACTTTTCGCCATCCGGTCGATCTGTTCGAAACCGCTTTAGTCCAGCGACCGAAAGTACTTCGCGCATAAGTTTGAGCATGGTGACTACGGACCGCTCCACTTGCCCTAGTCGCCTGTCCAGACTAGCCAAATTCCCGTCCAATTCAAGCTGCTTTATCTGGGCGACCGGCGAATTCGCGCCAAAACTAACCGGATTCAGTCCGGTTGGTTCGGAGTAGGGTACGGCCATTTCGTTCTTGATTTCGCCGACGACTTCGTTAACCGCGGCCGAGTCAATTTGATGCATTTCTTCCAGATACCCCATCAACAACAAGCGATCGCAAAGCGTATTGATTTTTCTCGGAATACCCGTCGCGTAATCGTGAACTGCTGCGAACGCATCGTCGGTAAAATGAGGGTCTCGATTCCAACCTACTGTGCGCATGCGGTGCTCGATATACTCTCGTGTATCCAGCGCATCCATCGGCCCGAGGTGATACGACGCAGTCACGCGCTGTCGCAGCTGCTGCATTCCGTCGCTCGCCATGGTGAAACGAAATTCCGGCTGACCCAGCAAGAAGCTTTGTAATAGGGATTTTTCCTGCGACTGGAAGTTTGACAGCATCCGCAATTCCTCTACGGCTCGGGGAGTAAGATTTTGCGCTTCGTCAACGATCAAGAGTGCGCGTTTACCGAGGTTTTGGCAATTGATCAGAAAGTTTTCCAGGCGCTTCAGTAAAGTGGCTTTATTATTGTCCTCGTGAGGAAGTCCAAATGCCGCCGCGACCATCCGCAACATATCGTCTGCGTCGAGTTGTGTACTGACAAGCTGTGCCGCTACAAGATTTTCACCCTGGAGTTTCTTAAACAGATGTCTTACGAGCGTCGTTTTGCCGGCGCCGACTTCTCCAGTTATAACAATAAAACCTTCGCCTTGATGTAGCCCATATTCAAGGTATGACATCGCCCGCTTGTGTCCTTTACTCCCATAGAAAAAACTTGGGTCGGGACTCAGTTGGAAAGGCTTGGCACGCAGATGGTAGAAGGCTTCGTACATATTGAATTTAAAAAATCACAGACAAGGTGCCGAGAATGGCGTTTTCATCGTAGTCAATCGCATCAAAATTTGAGTTGCGGCGCGTATATCGATATCCGATTGAACCATTTGCCGCGGTGGAAAGCTTTCGCGCAAGCCCCAGATTTAGAATCGCCGAATTGTCTGTTCGTCCAATATCTACAAGGCGGGAGCTGTTGAGATTCAATCCAAAGTTCGCTTCGTTACGTGGAGATAAGCGGTACGTCCATTGCGAACCAACGCCCGATTGCTTAACGACTCTGCTAAGCGCAAAATCGCCAGAAGCACTTAGGATACTTGTTCCCGTCGTTGCGGAATCTCGAACCGATCCAAATGCCGATAACGTCAATTGGCTTTTAGGAAAATCTAACGTCATTAGACCTTGCCATTTTTTTTCCAAAAATGCTGTGTTTGTTTGGAAATTGACTCCTTGAACAGCATCCGGGTCCCTACCGGTGGCCGCGTACTCTCTAGCCGCGGCGTCAACCAAGTTGCGCAGGGCTGCCTCGGATATTCCGGGCGTACGGGACCTAATTGTATCCTCCGCGAACTGTCTGTATGTTCCCACCGGCTGGCTGAATTGCGATCGACTAGTCGACAAATTTTGCTGATATGAAATATCCCACGATACCCGGCGCGCAGCATGCTTAAAGGTCAAGGCGTATGTGTTGCCAAAATAACGTCGCCCAGCGGAAATTGTGAGCGAAGTACGGCGAAGTGGGCGCCAGTCCGCGCCCAACGTCCAAAACGCACCTTCGGGTTTTTCGCCTGTTGTAACGTAGTCGTTTTTGTCATAACCGAACGACCCCGTCGCAAACAATTTAGGGAAAATTCGATACCGCAGATTTCCCGTCAAACTCGAAAACGTTGAGTCGGATGCGTTCTCGTAGCTGATTCGATCGTTGAGAAATTCTGCACCCCACCCCCAGTCCACAAACGCAGTACCACTATCCAATTTCAGTAGAAACCGATTGCCGGTACTATTTGAGATTCCGGTATTTTGAGCGCTGCTACTCTGCTGGCTGAATGCATAACGGGCTTCTCCGACCGCTGTGTTACCGAATTTTTTGCGCAAGTACGGGGATACAGAAAAGGAGCGAATGGTTTGATTGTTATTGTTGACCGAGGAATTTGACCCAATCGGGCCAAAGGCAGACACGGCCTGTTGACGGATAGTTGCGCGAGAGTCTACGAAAACCAAATCGTCAACTAACTCAAATACTCCTGACGCTCGAAGCTGGTGATTTAAAGTATTGCGATCGCGATCCCGCAAGTAGAAGAGATTATTTAGGGAGTAATCAATTTCGACATCGGAATGGGACGCCTTGTTCTTGATCGAGACGCCCGGACTAATTTCCGACACTAGTTCGGATCGTTCGCTACCCTTTCTAGTGAGCGCAATATTGTCGGAATACGTTTCTCGTACTGTGATATTTGGCTCAATTTGCCACCCCCCGCGCACCGCGGCAGAAGCCTGCGTAGTACTAGTTCCACTTACAACAGGCACTTCTTGCGCGTTCGTGCCCACCACAGAAATTAGCAAAACGCCCGCCATCAAGTAAGGCGGTGGCGTTCTCGCCGATTTTACTTTTAGACACTCACGCGTCGGTGGCTCTGAATGTTTTTGTCGGCAATGCAAATGGTTAAGGCCGAACCATCTATTGCTTGCCATAGGCGCCGTAATAGGACCCATAGTAACTATTGCCGGGCAAATAATTACCTTTGTTGAGTAACATTCCGACGATATCGCAATGTTCCAAGTGTTTTAGTGCTTCTCGCAAGGCCTCATGCGTGGTTTTCTGGGCTTCAACCACAACTACAATTTGTCCCATGTAACTTGCCAGGACACGCGCCTCGCTCGTTGCAAGTAAAGGCGGCGAGTCGAAAATAATGATGCGGTCAGAATAGCGTTGACCCATTTCTTCGATCAGTCTACGCATGGCAACACTTGCCAACAATTCGGTTGAATATCGATGACCGCGCCCCGCTGGAAGCAATGTTAGTTTTTCAACATTCGTCTTGATTAGCACATCGGCAAGCTGCAAAGACTCATCTAACAACAAATCCATGAGCCCCCGGTCGGCTTTGAGTCCAAGTAGCCCCGGGACAGATGGTTTAGCAACGTCCGCGTCCACCAGAAGAACTGTGTGGTCCATTTCCATCGCAATACTCATTGCAAGATTCACTGAGCTAAAGCTCTTACCTTCGCCTGGCAGCGAACTTGTGACCATGATGAGATTACCATTTTTCACCGGCGCCACGCCCTGATTGAATGCATTCATTATCAAGGGACGCTTAATCTGTCGATATTCTTCAGCAATCGTGCTGCGCTCCCCGTCAGGAGTAATCATTCCTGCCTGCTTTAATCTGGCGAGATTGATCATTCCGGCCGGCGAAACTTGCGACATAGTCGGTTCGCGGCGAGCTTTTGTGAGATCGAGCATCGACGGCACCGCGTGGCTAGTGGATGACGCAACTGGCGCGCCAGAAGGCGTGGCAGACTCCGCAAGATTATCTTTGAATTTACCCGCCGCACGCTCAATGGAAGTATCGGGCGAAACAGGTGTAGCAACCTCGATAGGACTCGCGCCCGGAATTTCTCGACCGGTTTCTGCTATTCGTCCCGCAGCTCTTTCAATTAGGCTCAAAGGTACTTCCTTTTTTATCTGATTTTTAGCGACTCAAATCACAGATTGGTCAGCGTGCGCACTTTGCTAATAATTGCATCATCCCTTAGGAGATTCGCGGTCATCATTGCGCCATACATGCACAGCAATCCGAGACAAGTTGCCGCATACACTATCGTACGTCTACGTGATTTGCGCCTTTGCTCTGGCGTCCAAATCATTGACACGCTTCCAAGTAGAGGTAATCCCGTGAATTCTCTCAAAGCATCGCGATCGCTAAACATCGGTCGAATTTGGCTCATTGCAAAGGCCAGCGAAATTCCACTTAAGAGCCCGCCGAGGAGCACAAGAGTATATAACAGCGGCCTATTCGGGCTGCTCGGCGCAAGGGGTACCCGAGGAGGGTCGATTACGCGAAAGTCCATGCCCCCGGTACCGGCATCCATTTCGTTCGACATAGTAGCCGACTCGCGCCGCGCCAAAAGTTTCTCGTAATTGGCCTTGTTTACCTCATAGTCGCGGTTAAGTTGGCTGAGTTCTGCCTCGACTTGAGGAACCATCGTGGCTTGGTTTTTTAGATCCGACAATCGGTTCTGAAACTCATTGACCCGCGCTTTCATCGAAGCAACCGTCGCCTCGGCTTCGCCAAGTGCAACCTTTAGTTGCTGAAACACGGGATTCAGATTTTGCCGCCGCGTTTGCATTACATTTTTTTCGCCAGATGCCTTTGCTTCCTCGGCGTGTTTTGCCTGTTCGATTTCTTCGTCAACTTTAGCCGCCTGGTTTTCTTTCTCTTTTTGATCTTGAAGTTGGGCAAGGATGCGTTTGGTCGCCAAGATATCGGGGTGTTGCTCCGTATACTTTAAACGATAGGCATCAAGATTTTTTTCCAATGACTGGATACGCTCATCCAATTCGGGATTGCGTTTATAGCCGGACCTATTTCTTTCCGCCTCGGCGACTTCCGACGGGGTTTCGTCGGGAAGCAGAATGGGATCTTCGCCGGCCACCTGAGATTTAATTGCATCTCGCCCGTTTTCGGCTTCCTTCAACTCTAACTGGGCTTGATTTAGTCGTGCGCTCGCCTCCGACAGACGACCATAATAATTCTGCTTATCGTCAGGCATGATGCCCATATTCTTTTGTTTGAAGTCCTTGAGGGAGTTTTCCGCAAGGACCAGTTTTTGTTCGTAGGACTTAATTTGTTCGTCCAAGAACCGACGTGCCGATTCACTGTCTTTTCGCTTATCTCCCAAACTACTTTCGACAAATATGTTTACAAGTGCCTGAACTACTTTTTTTGCTTGTCCCGGATGACTATCCCAGTAAGTTAACGAAAATAAATTGTCTTTTCCCGTACCAATAAGTTGAATTCGGGCTTGGAGCATATCAATTAGCTCTTCTTTTTCGGAGTTGTTTTTCGCCCTAATGTCGAGGTCCGAATTTCGCAACACTTTCTCTAAGTTTGGACGCGTAATTAATGTACGCGCAATCATCCCAACCTGCTGATCTAGATTAGGCTTTACCGCGAGTCCCTGCATTAGTGGGCCTAAAATCGAAGTAGTGTCGACGTAAATCCGAGCCGATGCTTCAAATTTACTGGGCATCGAAGTTACAAGAGCCCACCCGCTAAGCGAAACAATCCATGCGGTAGCCAGCGCGTACCAGCGATGGCGCCACATCGCGCGTAAATAACCACTCAGCTGCCCAATAATTTCATGCATGAATCGACCCTGACAAAACGACTATGTAAACAAGTTAAGGCGACTAAAACCAACTTTCCGGAATGACTAGCACATCTCCGGGACGCATTTCAATGTTGGCGGAAATATCGCCTTCTTTAATCAGGTCTTCTAGTCGAACGGCGAACTGTCGACTTTTACCATTAACGGCGCGCAACACGCTTGCCCCATTACCATTAGCGAATTCAGTTAGCCCGCCGACGGCAATGATCACGTCAAGTAGCGTCATCTTTTCCTTATATGGAAGTGCCTGGGGTTTAGCGGCCTGGCCGACCACACGAATTTGTTCGCTAAACGGCCCCGCGAAATTGGTGACGATGACAGATACAATAGGGTCCTGGATATATTTCGAGAGCGCTTTCTCTATATCACGCGCCAATTGAGTAGTGGTTTTGCCACTAGCATGGATGTCCTCAACGAGTGGTGTAGTGAACTTACCGTCAGGACGAACTGGAACGGACGTTGATACTTCAGGGTTGCGCCACACTACTATGTTTAGTACATCCCCCGGGCCAACAAGGTATTCCGCGGCAGCCGCCGAATCCGCGCGTGCCGGCGCAAAAGGATGGCCTTGCTGCGCACAACCCGAAAACCAAGAGAAAACTACGCAAAAAAATATTGGAGCAAGTTTAAGCAACATGTTGGACTTAAGCTCTTTCACCAGGGGTTCTCCGGAGAGTTGAATAAGATTGGTACTTGCTCGAAAGTTCGAGAATTCAGCCCAAACTATACGGGCCTCAATACACTCAAAGGTAGCGTAAAGATGCGCATTGTCAACCCTTTAGCCTTTTTGCCGCAAGTGTTTTTTTCTCAATGTCCTAGATTTCGACCGTGTCAAACCGTCTCTTTACAATCGCATAGACGAGATTTAGAATGTTCTATAGAAGTTTATCGTGTAGACTGCATTAAAAATCTAGAGTAAAAACTAGATTGTCCCTGACTTATCGCGTTCTAAGTGGTACTTACGCGAGGTCGGGAAATCGAGCTGCTTCCATGTGACCTTGATACTAGGGCTGGGTCAAGAAATGGTCATTTCATCAAAGAAAAACGCGTTGTCCGGCGACACCATTATTCGGGTGCCGATGGGATTTAAGAAAGGGCAAGCCGGGCCACTTAATCAGGAAAGACCGGATGTTCCCGAAACCCTTGAGCACGTCGTGGATCGCAAAGAGTTCAAAATCCGCTTAGCGGATACGCATGGGCAGCGCAGTTCTGCGAGCATGCTCATCAAGAAAATGTACTCTTGGCGCGGCTATCAGACCGCGTTTAATATGGACGATCAGCCGAATCGCATGACGCTGGTCGCTTCATCCGACGACCGTACAATCGGAACAATTACAATTGGTTTCGATTCCGCTATTGGCCTACTCGCTGATGACCTGTACAAAGTCGAACTCGACTTGCTTCGCTCACAAGGGCGCCGATTGTGTGAATTTACTAAGTTGGCGGTGGATGGGGAAATCAAGTCGAAGCAAGTGCTTGCAGCGCTTTTTCACATCGCGTTTATTTATGCCTTTGATATTCAAAAATTTACGGATTTACTAATCGAAGTAAATCCTCGACATGTCAAGTACTATGAGCGCATGTTGGGGTTTACAGGTTGGGCAGAAACCCGGATAAATACCCGCGTGAACGCCCCCGCCGTGTTGTTGCGGCTTGAGCTGGGCTATGTTCGCAGTCAAATTGCGAAGTTCGGTGGCAAGCCTGAACTCTCTACCGGAGAGAAATCGCTGTATCCGTTCGCGTTCTCGCAAGGCGAAGAAGCTGGAATCTCAAATAGGCTTTCTCAGCTAAGCTAATTCTGCTCGCTAACCTCATAAAAGACCCATGTTAAGGATCGGCTTATGATGAGATGTAAGCACTGCCTATTGCCAGGAACGGCTCCAGGAGCGGATCTTGACAGTGCCGGTTCTTGCTATTTTTGTCGCACCTATAAACCGGTTGACCGACAAACCTCGGAAGCTGTTCGAAAGGCGCGTGAAGCCGATCTAGAGAAATGCATCAGTGAAAGCCGCGGAAAAGGGGAGTACGACTGCCTGGTTTGCCTTAGTGGTGGCAAAGATAGCGTTTACCTGCTGCATAAACTCAAAAAAGAATACGGATTAAAAGTGTTGGCCTATACGACCGATATCGATATCGGGGAGGTCGCTTGGAACAACATTCATCGGTGCGTAGAAAAGCTGGATGTGGAACATGTTGTTTATACTCCGGAAAAAGAGTTTTATCGTCGCTTATTTCGTTATCTTTTGACGAACCAAGAGGAACGAGGCGCGGTGCACACCGTATCTTATGTCTACGCCCCATTGTTTGAAGGCAACGCTATCAAATTAGCGGTGCAGAAAGGTATTCCGCTCATTCTTGCCGGCTATTCCCCAGGCCAGCCAGACCCGGAAAGAATGGAGTACGAGTTTCCGCCGTTGGCCATTTCCGAGGTAGATTGGACGCCGCCTGAGCTTAAAGAAAGCGGTGAGTTTGATGATGCGGATCTCCTGCGGTTTTGGAATCCGAAGCGCTACCCCGCCGGAACCGTGTTTCCCCGGTATATTGCGCCGTTTCACGCTTGGGAATACAACCAAGATGCCATTATGAAAAAGGTTGTCGAGCTTGGCCTGATTGTTAGTAGCAAGTATGCCAGTCCGATTTACAGCAACTATCCAATCAATTGGTTGCTCATGTACTCCGACTTGAAAAATTTCGGTTACAACCCCTACGCACCGGAATTTTCAGCACTAATTCGCGAAGGCAAAGCGAACCGTTTTTATTGGACGATGATGGCGCCCGTTGTGGATTTCATGATTCGCAAAAAATTCTACCTCGGAAAGCACGTTCGTACCCATATGCAATGGCTTGGGCTAACGGATGACGATTTAAACATTCGTCGTCCCAAGCGGCCAGAGTGGCCGGAATTTGTTCGCGCTAGTCGTGGCCCGCTTCTTATAAGTAGCGCGCAAAATTAAGCGATTTTCCCCTTTGTGAATACGGTCCTCGAATGTTTGAGGGATCAAGCACTTCGCGAACCCAACAAAACCGCCATCTTTAGCCGAATCCCAGCAGGCACGTGGGAGGGCATCACCTGGAAAGAATTCTGGGACAGAGTGATCACTCTGTCGACCGGTTTGACGGCACATGGATTACGGCCTGGTGATCGTCTGGCGATCATACTTTCCAACGGCCTGGAATGGGAGCTCACTCATTTTGCGTCCCTTGCTTGCGGCGCGATTGTAATTGGCCTGGACGCCCATGACACCGCGCAGCGCCTAGAGAACGTGCTAGCGCACGCCGACGTCAACGCCTTAGTCATTGGATCGGACGCAATTCTTGCAAAACTAGGGCCACGAGCAGAGAGCGTAAAACTCGTCGTTTGCTTGTCGAAGCCGCAAATAGTCAATGGGAATGTCCGATTGTTGTCGTGGGAGCAGATCAATAGCCCACTTGATAACGCGGCTGTCACCCCCCTTTCGTTGCCAGAAAAAAAAGATCCGGCAACAATTATCTACACTTCTGGCACAACGGGCGAGCCAAAGGGTATTCTTTATAGCCACGGCCAGCTTGCTCTGGCGTGTAACGCAATTCTCGCAACCCTGCCCCCCGCCCGCTCCGATGCACGCTTTGTTTGTTGGTTACCGTTGTCCAATCTGTTTCAACGGGTGATGAATCTTTGCGCCGTCGCAACCGGTGCATCACTGTATATGGTCGCAGATCCGCTAAAAGTCCTGGATTTCGTTCAAGAAATTGAGCCGGACGTCTTTATCGGCGTGCCGCGATTTTATGAAAAACTTGCTAGCGGCATCAAAACCAAGCTCGCCGCCGAGAAAGGCCTCAATCGCCATATCGCACATTGGGCATTGTCAATCGGCCAGCGCTACGCGGCGGCGAGGAAAACAAATATTCAGCCTGCCCCATTTCTACGGTTGCAGTATGTCCTCGCGAATCAGTTGGTTTTGCGGCGGCTGCGTGGCTTGCTCGGCAATCGGCTGCAATACCTGATATCTGGCTCGGCGGCGATCCCAGTCTGGATTTTAGAATTTTTCGAATCCTTCGGGTGCTTAGTGCTAGAAGCCTATGGTCTAAGCGAAAACATACTTCCTATTGCCATGAACACCCCTGGAGAATACCGTTTTGGGACGGTCGGGAAGGTGATCGCCGAAAATAACGTAAAGCTCGATGAAGATGGCGAGGTATTGGTCAAAGGACCCGGACTATTCAGCGGTTACTTCGGCGATCCAGAGTCGTTCGAACAGGCGACCAAAGACGGTTACTATCGGACCGGCGACTTTGGCAGCTTCGATGAGCAGGGATTCTTGCGTTTAACGGGTCGCAAATCGGAAATTATCAAAACCTCAGCCGGCCGGCGAATTGCGCTGCCGGCCATTGAATCGGTGTTGCGGGAATTGCCGTGGGTGGATCATGCCGTTGTCATAGGGGCTGGTCGGAAGTGCTTAGCGGCTTTGTTAACGTACGACCGAAAAACAAAGGATGACGTGTTGGCGATTCGGAGTGAATTGGTCACGAAAATCAGTGCGAAATTATCTCGTCACGAGCAGCCGGCTGCCGCGTTGATATTGGCGCGGGCATTCTCTGTCGATGGCGGCGAATTAACGCCCAATCTCAAATTGCGCCGAGCAGAAATAGAACGTAAATACGCAGACCTGATAGATAATTTGTTTCGGTCATTGGACAAAGCAGGACAAGACACCGTTCCTGCGGAATTTCT
>JANOLP010000278.1:0-14348 GCA_031419835.1 Pseudomonadota bacterium
GCCATCGATTTTTGCCGCCGCTTGCGCCGCTCCGTGGCATTGATGACCGGCAACGAGAATCGAAATATCGCCACCAATTTTTTGTGCTGCGGAAACTGCGTTGCCGGTCGCCGATTTCAGGCTGGCGTGGTCGTGTTCCGCAATAATGAGAATTGTCATACTGTTATACCTCAGGTTCTTTGGATGGTGCGCCGCCGTTCGCGCGCTTTGCATTTCATTTTGTTGATACCTGGATCCCCGCCTTCGCGGGGATGATCTAGCACTTCGCGCTAGATCACCTTCGCTTCGTTTTTGAGTTTCGCCACGAGTTCGGCCACGTCCTTCACCATCACGCCGCCCTTGCGCTTCGCGGGTTCGACCACTTTCAATGTCGCCAAGCGCGGCGTGACGTCGACACCCAGATCAGCCGGCTTCATCACATCGAGCTGCTTTTTCTTTGCCTTCATGATGTTCGGCAAAGTCGCATAACGCGGCTCATTCAAACGCAAATCCGTCGTTACGATCGCCGGCAGTTTGATCGCGATCGTTTCCAATCCGCCGTCGACTTCGCGCGTCACCTTGGCAATGCCGCCATTGATTTCCACTTTCGACGCAAATGTCGCCTGGGACCAGCCAAGCAATGCCGCGAGCATTTGGCCGGTTTGATTCGAATCGTCGTCGATCGCTTGCTTGCCGAGAATAATCAATTGCGGCGCTTCTTTATCGGCCACCGCTTTCAATAATTTCGCGACAGCGAGCGGCTGCAATTCCGCATCACTCTCGACCAAAATCGCGCGATCCGCGCCCATCGCCAGGGCCGTTCGCAGCGTTTCCTGGCATTGCGTCACGCCAAGCGACACGGCGACAATCTCGGTCACCACCCCTTTTTCTTTCAGACGAATCGCCTCTTCTACGGCAATTTCGTCGAAAGGATTCATAGACATTTTGACGTTCGCCAGATCAACACCGGAACCGTCGGCCTTGACCCGCGCTTTGACGTTGTAATCGATCACGCGCTTAACCGCGACGAGGGCTTTCATGGATTTATTGCCTCAAGCTGGGATAAAAGGCGATTTTACCATTCTGGGTTGCGCTGCACCAATTGCAGCGAGATGTGCAAACCCAATAGGCTACCGGCCGAAGACACAATCAAAGCCTTCAATGTGATGCATGGCATCGCCAAGAGGCGCATGGATATTGTCTCTCAGGGCATGCTTGACCAACCTAAAGCAGCGCAGGAACTAACGTTCGCGCAACGCTTCGCGAGCTTTTAAAACCGGCTTGAGAAGATAGTCGAGCACCGTTTTTTCACCGGTGCGTATTTCGACACTAGCTGTCATGCCTGGAATAATGGGTAGTTCTTTACCGTTGTTACTCAGCGTAGAATTTTTTGTGCGTACCAATACTCGATAGTAGTTTTCGTCTTCACTTTTACGTTCTTCGCGCAACGTGTCCGGGCTGATGATTTCGATTACGCCCTCCAAACCACCGTAGATGCTGTAGTCATAGGCACTGATTTTTACTGTCGCAGGTAGTCCGGGATGCAAGAACGCGACATCTGTTGGACGAATCTTGGCTTCCACCAATAATCGTTCGTCTAACGGAACGATTTCCATAATATCTTGCGCTGGCTGCACAACGCCGCCGATAGTGTTCATGCGAATATTTTTCACCGTTCCACGCAACGGCGCATTGATCGTGGTGCGCTTGACTTGATCTTTGCGCGCACCGACGATCTCAGTCGTCTGCGACAATTCCGACTCGACCTTAATCAATTCATTCGCCGCTTCAGCGCGGTATTTATTGAAACGTTCTTGAATTTGCAATTCGAGTTCATTGACTTGGCGGCGCATACGCAACAACTCAATCTCCGAGACTAAACCCTTCGCAGCCATCGGCTCGGTCATCGCTAACTCGCGCGCAATCAATTGTTTGCTGCGCTTGATGGTCGTCGTGCTTTGCTCTAGCGCTTGGCGTTTTGCTTGATAGGTATTGGTTTCGTTTTTCACCAGTTCCGTCAATTGCTTCACATCAGCACTGAATTGCAACGGGATTCCGCGCGCTTCCGCACGAAGTCGCGCCGCAGTTGCACGTAGCGCCAGTGCTTTGTTTTGTCCTTCTTGGTAAGACGCGTTCGCCTTAGTCGGATCGATGCGCAAGAGTGGCTGACCTTGCGCCACGATATCGCCCTCCCGCACCATTAACTCAGACAGAATACCGCCTTCCAGACTTTGAATGATCTGCTCACGACTCGATGGAATCACCTTTGCGTTTCCACGCGTAATTTCTTCAAGCTTGAAATGATCGGCCCAAAATAGCGCCGCGCCCAAACACGCGAGCATTAAAATTAGCGTGACGCCGATGACGTTCTGTTTTTCCGCGACCATGGCTTGATGCATGTCGCGCATGTAAAGCAGCTCCTCACGACGGGAAAGACTTGTTGTTGTCATTGTTCAGCTCCTGCGCTAACGGCTTTAGGTACGCCTTTGACGCGCCCATCGCTCAATGCTTGCATGACCAATTGTTTGGGGCCATCCGCGACACGCATGCCGGCATCGATTACGATGACGCGTTCGACAAAGGTTAACAACTGCATTTTGTGCGTCACAAAAATCATCGTTCGGCCTTGGCCAAAATTCATCAACGCCTGCATTACCACTTGCTCAGTACCGTTGTCCATTGCGCTCGTCGGTTCGTCTAGCAACATCACGGCCGGATCGCTCAGCACCGCGCGCGCGAGCGCGACAGCTTGACGCTGCCCACCGGAAAGGCCGGCACCTTGTTCGCCGATGGTCATGTCGTAACCTCGCGGATGACTCGAGGCAAAAGCATGGACGCCGAAAGCGGTGGCCACTTTAACCATGGAATCATCGTCGACCCGAGGATTGCCCGCTTTTAGATTCTCGCGCAATGTTCCGTAAAAAAGTCGTGCCTCCTGGCTAACGTATAAAACATTGCGGCGCAGATCTGCCGGTTCGATTTGTTGGATATCGACGTCATCGGCAAGTACGCTTCCTTTTTGCGCGCGATATAGTCCGGCCACTAACTTCAGCAAGGTGGATTTACCGCTTCCGATCCTGCCCAAAATCGCGATGCGCTCACCCTGCGCAATTTTCAGGTCAATCCCATTTATCGCCGGTGGTAAATCGAGGCCATAGCTAAAGGCCAATTCCTTGGTGACGAGATTTCCACTGAGCCGCGGCTTGTGCAAATAATTACGCCCTTGTTCTCGATCAGTCGGCGTCGCCATGACTTTATTAAGCATAGTCAGCGCCATTCGCGCTTGTTGGAAACGCACAGCCAAGCCAGTCAAACTGCTGATCGGCGCCATGGCGCGGCCCAGAAGAATGACCGAACCGATCAGCGCGCCCATGGTCAGTTTGCCTTCGCCGATGATATAGACGCCCCAGACCACCATCACCACCGTGCACAACGATTGCACCACATAAGCAAAATTCAACACATAACTTGTGATCAATCGGCTTTTCATCGCCGTACGCGAGGTCAGCGCGCTGGAAAGTTCATACTTACCTTGCATCAATCCTTCGGCGCGCATTGCTTTGATAGTTTCGCCCGCTTCGACCGCTTCAACCAACAGGCCATGCTTCATCGATGACTCGCGCAAATTCTCGTTCACGTATCGCGACAACGGAATTTGCGCCAGACCAGCCACAATAACCATCACGGGAATGGCCAGTAACGGCACCCAGAACAATGGCCCGGCAATCAGGGAAATAACCCAGATGAACAGGAACAGAAACGGCAAGTCGGTAATCGCGACCAAGGTGACAGACGTGACGAAATCACGCAGTGACTCAAACTCTCGCAAATTATTCGCAAATGCACCGGCAGATGCAGCACGAAACTCAAGGCGAGACATTAAGGCGTGACGAAATACCTTTGCGCCTAAGACCAGATCCGCTTTTTTACCGGCAACGTCAATTAACCAACCACGCAAAATGCGTGCGATGAACTCGAACATCAACGCGATCGTGACGCCAATCGCCAACGTCCAAAGCGTGACGTAGGCTTGGTTGGAGATCACTCGATCGTAAACGTTCATGGTGAAAAAAGTCCCCGCAAGCGCCAGGACATTAATCAACAGCGCGGCCAATGCGGCTTCTAGGTAATAAGTCTTGTAGCGCCACAACGTATTCCAAAACCAATGTCCCGGCGACACCTTGACTTCGACGCCCGTGCGCTCGTCTGGCTTAAGGTCCGGCTTAACGAAATAACAACGCCCTGTGTATTCGTCGCGCAGGTCTGCAAGCTCGACCAGAACTTCCTGCATACCCGTTTCCGGCAGTAATACCACGGCACGCTTTTCATCAACGCGCTTTAAGAAAACACAAGCTTGGTTATCCTTTAGCTCGAGCAGCACGGGCAGAAGCAAATCAGAAATGTCCTGCAGGCCACGCTGTTTCATTGTCGACTTACAACCGTTGGCTTCGGCAATGCGAATTAATAGTTCAGCGGTTATGCGTTCTTTAACGGGCATGCCCGTAACCAATACCTCTTCACTCTTTGTGATGCCGTAATGTCGCAACAACAGCGAAAACGATGTCAGCAACGAATCGCCTTGATCTCCTCGAAATGTTGCTTGATTTGCACTTATACCCGGTTCGGTACTATGAATGTAAGAGGGTTCGGCGGCCATGGCGGCTCCTAAATTTGATTATTTTGCTGCGGGTTTCGACGTGGTGCGGCCATCTTTCTCAATGCCGAACCCAGACGTGGCGACACCGAGCCATTGCGTCAACTGCGCTAAGCTGCCAAGCAACCGATACTGCGATTGCAATAAATCCATACGATCGGTCTCGGCGTTAGAGCGGGTTTGAAACAATTCGTTTTCCGCGTTGAGCAAATCCAACATCGTGCGCCGTCCGATCTTGAATTGCTGCCAATAAACATCGCGCACTTTGGAATTCTGCTTCGCCAGATCGTCCCACGCACTGATTCGTCCACGGCGTGTTTCTATTTGCGACCAGAAACGGGTGACTTCATTGGACAGATCGCGACGCACGGCATCAAGATTATCCTTCGCAGCATTGAGTTGCTCCGCCGCCGCCTGGGAGCCGGCTTTGCCCGCCCCCCCGTCAAACGGGTTCCATTGCACGGCTAAGCGAACGTCATAACCCTTAAGATAGTCCCGATGTCCTTCATTATCTTGTGGGCTGTTTATCGTGCCTTGAAAGTCTACCCGGGGCTTGGACCATGCTGCCGCGATATCGGACGCGCGCCGAGCGCTTTGGATCTCTGCTTGAGCAGCCTTGAAGGAAGGATGCGAATCTAGTTGCTCTAACGCGGCTCGCTGCGACGGCGGAATCGCCTTCGCAGGATCCGCCGGCATGACCAAATTAGACGGCCCAAATCCGGCCAGCGCCTCTAGGGTTGCACGGGCTTCTTGCAATGCACCGCTACGCGAAGAAAGCGTAACTTTTGCCTGCTGCAAACGCGCACCGGCCTGCGCCAAATCGAACGCTCGCCCCTTATCGAACTTAACAATTTCCTGCGTCTTGTCGTACAGATCCGTGTGAGCAACTACGTTTTGGCTAGCTAGTAGTGACAGCTTTTCTTGCTTAAGTACCTCAATGTAAACGTCGGTTATCTGTGTTGCAATTTGATCTTCGGTTAGTTTCCCGCGCTCGGATGCCGTTAGAAAACGTGCTCTTTGCCGATCAATTTCGTTGTCGGTTCGATTGCCATCAAATAACAAATAGGTGCCCCGCACGCCAAAATCGCCAGCGGCGCTATATTTTTTGGTCCCGCTGTTATATGAACGACCGGGATCGGCAATCAATCCGAACTTAGGATTGTTGCCCGCTTCCGCCTGCTCAATTTCATATTGCACTGAACGTGCGGTGGAACGCGCCGACTTAACCCTAGGGTGGGTCTTCACAACTTGGCCCACGACTTCGGCGAGCGTTTCCGCACTCGCCGGTAAACCGTAAGCAAACAATAAAGCAAAAAGTGCGAGCCGCGTTAAGGGTCGAGAAAATTGTTGAGGTCGCATTCTATTGCTTGAGTTAAAAATTATTTGGTTACTTTATCAGATGTCTCTAGTAAAAACACAAATTTCAATTGTTAATGATTGAACAAAATAGACTTTTTGGAAATTTTCAGTTATTGACTAGTGAACCAAAAGCCCAAGCTTCTCAAATTTTTGTAAACATTCCGCGAGCAGCTTTTCGATAATCGGTCGGATTTCTTGCGGATCGCTTAATTGAATGTTGTCGCGCATTAATGTGAATTCTTTTTTCATCGCGCGTTCCAACAATTCTGCGGCCAGCTGATCAACCGGACGCGACCCATCGAGCAGGCTTAGCACACGCGCATTGATCTGCGTCAGGCCAATATTTTCGTGGCGCAAATTCGGTACGACCTTCGCCTCTTTTTCAGCACCGTGGCGGGCCGGCGAAAATGCGAGGGGTTTGCTGTTTTCAGGACCAAAAACCGGCCCGGGCTCGACATGTAACCGCACTATTCCGTCGAGCATAAATCGAATTAGTACATCACCCATGGTCCGGAAATCGTTGTCGGTGAGAACAATTTTGCTGTCGAGTTGGCGTCGAATGTTCACTTCCAGTTGAGCATAACTAAGCGAACGCGGAAATGATTGAAAAAAACTCAGTAGCATGGCCTTCAGCAATGGCACGACCACTTTGACCGATCGTCCACCGGGATCGCGGAACTTTGTGAGAAACACGTTTGGGTAACCGAGCGAATTGGGTGAACAAGCCCAGCGCATCGGATGATCAGTTTTCGAAGAAATTAAAAAACCAAAACCCCAACTACAAGCCAGGGTTTTGGCTTCCTGCTCACCCTTAGCCTCGGCTCAGGGCTAACGACGCAAGTGTGCTACGCCGACTGTGGCACTTGGTCATGCAAATCGCCGACCAAACTTGATACTGAGCTTGTCGACACGGCAGGCGTATTCGCCCGACCGATCGTACCGCCGGACAATAGGTCTGAAGCGAAGATGACACCACCATCGCCACCGGCCAACGCCCCGCCGTTAACGATCGGAATAACAATTTCATTGGTGGCGGTCAGTCCACCTTTGTCGGTCGTAGTCATAATAAGCGTAATGTCTCGAAATGTCCCGATTGCTTGATCGTGCCAAACAATAGTATCAAGCAGTAAATTGATATTTTCTTGGGTCTCGGTCAGCGTTAGCGTACCGCTATTATTTTCAGAAATTGCGCCAGCGCCTAATCCACTTAACTCCGTAACTGACAATATCCCGTCATTTGTAGTGATAACGACGTGGTCAATTTTATGCGCTTCCGACCCTGTCGAGTTGTCAACGTCGGACACCGATAAATCCAAGCCGTCCAATTTGCTAACGGTCGGAAAACCAAATTGGTGGTCGGCAAGTCGAGTAGATGTAGCGTTTACAAGCGCGGTATCATTGAGGGCGTTAAGCGGGGCATCATTGACGGCGTTAACCGTAAATATGACATCTTCTGTAGTCACATTTCCCGCACCATCCTTCATCTGGATAGTGGTAACGACTGTTCCGAACTTGTTTGCGCCCGTATTTGTGAGTTGCAACGTGGGAACGTTGTTGCCATCCAGCACGATACGGACATCGTCGTTGCCATCATTGCTCGCATCATCATCACTGACAACATCAAAACCTTGGGCCGACTTGATCTTGGCGCTGATAATCTGAACATTACTTTGTCCACTATCATCGCTCGCGTTGATCGTCGCAGCGTTAATCTTAATCGGCGCGAAATCTTCATTCACTGCCGCGGGCGCGCCGGCTTTCGGACCAGAATCACTACTGCTACTACCACCGTCACCGCTATGAGATAGCGCGGCGAGCGCGCCAATTCCCAACAACGCGCCGATGATTGCGGCCCCCGAGTGGTCATCTCCGCCAGCAGCGGTTGTCGCAGGTGTAGTCACCGGTGCCGCAGTGCTATCGCCGAGTACCGCGCCCGCCTGACCGGCGTCGGCCCAGATTACGCAGGTACCCGAATCAATATCTTTCGCCGAAATGTACGCAGAATCCGCAGCGCTATACGCTTGCCCGTTAACTAACTCCGTTATCCTTGAGTTGCTAACCGTACACCAGTCCTCGATTTCAAATTTAGTTCCATCTGGGAAATCGAATACGACAGAATTTCCTTTACGGGCAATTTTAGTTCCCGCAGGCAACTCTTCCTTTCCGTCGACCAGAATTTTATAAAAATTATTTGCTTCCGCCGGATGCTTTCCGCCGGGCTTGTAATCGAATGTTTTTGCACTGCCGCCATTGCGCGGTTGCGCGACTAGCTTGATCTCCGAAGCCATAGTTATACCTCCCAATTATTGACTACCTTGTTATAAAACATCGTCGATTTTCTTTCGGACGCAACCGCAACCGCTCAAGCGCTAGCGGACGAATGTTCAGCACGGCCAAGTCGGTCATGTTCGCGATTTTATTTGGTATCGCCATTCGTTCCGCGACGGCAGCGCCCGTCGCCTGTGGCAGCTAAGGCTGGACCTCAACCTGCTTGCGCAAGCGTAGAGGAAATATTGCTCGAATGCAAGTCTTTGATGTAACTCAATAAATGCACCCTTGACGACGACACTCTCACAGTCAAAATTTAGAATTAGAAAGACATTTGCATTGACTTAGTTAGCATCAATTCTTGATAAAACTGTTGAAAGCCGAAAGCCCTAGAAAATGTAGAACAGAGGCGTAACGATAGGTCCGTATTGGGAAACCTTTTCTTGAGAAACATCGGCGTCGGCGGCCTGTTAGTTTTGGAAACGCTCAACTTGCGTCAAGAAAAAATATGCATTATTATGCGTATAGTATTTAAATTAATGCTTTATTATGCATATTGACCATGCCCGACACGATTGAACCCAGCAGCCAGAGCGTGAGCAATGTCAGTACCAATGGGTTCTTGGCAAAGCTGGGCGAACGTATTCGTTCCTTGCGTGCGCGACGCGGAATGACACGAAAAATGCTGGCACAATATTCTCTCGTTTCGGAACGACATTTGGCGCAGGTGGAGGTCGGCAAAGGGAATATTTCCGTGCTTTTGCTACAACAAATTGCGGCGGCACTTAGTTTGCCGATCGCACATTTTTTTCAAGATGACGTTCATTCGAGCCACGAACGACAAATCATCGATCAAATACTCGCGCGGCTGCCCACCCCGCTGCTCGGAGAAATTCGCAAGCAATTGGTGCGTGACCATGGCCAATTTGAACAAGGGCGGCGTAGTCATATCGCATTAATCGGCTTGCGCGGCGCAGGCAAATCAACCCTCGGCGCGCGTCTAGCGAAAGAATTGGTTTGCCCGTTCATCGAACTCGATCGCGAAGTAGAACACCTCGCGGGGTTGGGCTTGAGCGAATTGTTTTCGCTTTACGGCCAGGCCGGTTATCGCCGTTTCGAGCGCCGGGCATTAGAAACGGCGCTGAAAGAACATGAGAGCGTCGTCATCGCGACCGGCGGCAGCATCGTATCCGAAGCCGCTACATTTGATTTGCTACTTTCCCGTTGTTTTACCGTGTGGCTGAAGGCCGAACCGGAAGAACATATGTCGCGCGTCCTCGCGCAGGGCGACTTGCGACCGATGGCAGGCAACAAAGCGGCGATGGATGATCTTAAACAAATTCTGCGGGGCCGTGCGCCGCTGTATGGCAAGGCCGATCACAGCGTCGATACTAGCCACCAATCTTTTGATCAAGCGCTGGCACAGCTCGTGCGCAGCGTTAAGCAAAGTAAGGAACCAAAATGAATTCACCGCTCAGCAACGCTCAGTTACCGCAGGACGCAAACGAGTTTGTAACGTTTGACGCGCACCCGGATGATTACCACCATTGGAAGTTGAGCGTCGACGGCAAGATCGCGACGTTGGCATTAGACATCGATGAAGAACGCGGTATCCGTCCCGGCTATCGCATGAAGCTTAACTCCTACGATCTCGGCGTCGATATTGAGTTGCATGACGCATTACAACGCGTTCGATTCGAACATCCGCAAGTCGCGACGGTGATTATCACCAGTGCCAAAGACCGCATTTTTTGTTCCGGCGCGAACATTTATATGCTCGGTATTTCGTCGCACGCGTGGAAAGTCAATTTCTGCAAATTTACTAACGAAACCCGCAACGGCATCGAGGACAGCAGCCACTATTCCGGCATCAAATTTCTCGCGGCGGTGAATGGCGCCTGCGCCGGTGGCGGCTACGAACTGGCGTTGGCGTGCGACGAAATTTTATTGATCGACGATCGCTCTTCGAGCGTGAGCTTGCCGGAAGTGCCAATGCTCGGCGTGTTGCCCGGCACCGGCGGCTTGACGCGCTTGACCGATAAACGCAGAGTACGTCGCGATCACGCGGATATTTTTTGCACGGTGAGCGAAGGATTACGTGCGGAAAAAGCATTAGCGTGGCGCTTGATTGATGGTCACGCGAAGCCACAACAATTTTCGGCAACGGTGCAAAAAAGTGCGCAAGAATTGGCGCAGAATAGCGCGCGGCCAACATCAGCACAAGGCATCCAACTCACGCCGCTGAAACGCATTATTGACGCTCGCGGCTATCAATATGAAACCGTCGACGTAGTGTTCGATCGCGAACAACGCAAAGCTACTATTACCGTTTCCGCACCGACGGGAACGCAACCCGACGAGATTGACACCATCATGGCCGCCGGCGTCAATTGGTGGCCGCTAAAAATGGCACGCGAATTAGATGATGCAATTCTTTTATTGCGCAGCAACGAATTAACACTGGGCACCTGGGAGATCAAAACCTGCGGCGTATCCGCAAGAATACTGACCTGTGATCAAGCATTGGAGCGCTTCTGCGAGCATTGGTTGGTGCGCGAAACCATCGGCATGTTGCGACGGACCTTTGCGCGCTTGGAAGTTTCATCGCGCACGTTATTCGCCATCGTCGATAAAGGCTCGTGCTTCGCCGGAACGCTGCTCGAACTCGCGCTCGCCGCTGACCGCACCTACATGCTGCATTTGCCCGACGGCGACGCCAACGCACCGCAGATTGAATTGTCAGCGATGAATTTCGGCCCCTACCCTAACGTACAAAACGCAACGCGCTTGGCCACGCGCTTCTACGGCGAAGCCGAACCGCTCGCGGCGATTAAATCCGCCATGGGAAAACCAATCGGCGCCGAACAAGCCTTCGCGCTCGGCCTAGTCACCCTCACCCCAGATAACCTGGATTGGGACGATGAAATTCGCCTCGCCTTCGAAGAACGCGCCAGCCTATCGCCCGATGCGCTCACCGGCATGGAAGCGAGTTTGCGCTTCAACGGCGAGAATATGGCAACGCGAATTTTCGGTCGCTTGTCTGCTTGGCAAAACTGGATCTTCATTCGGCCCAACGCCGTCGGCGAACACGGCGCGTTGAAAATTTTCGGCACAGGTAAGAAAGCGCAATTTAATCGTGATCGAATTTAGCCTTTGTCCGTCATTCCCGCGAAGGCGGGAATCCAGCGTCTTTAAACGAAACGACACTGGGTCCCCGCCTTCGCGGGGACGACGTGTTGGTTCTAATCTTTAAATAGGAACTCTCATGTCCATCAACTACAGCGAAATCATCCCGAACAACGTCGACCTCGCCGACAATAAAACGCTGCAACGCGCGCTGGAACATTGGCAGCCGCGCTTCCTCGATTGGTGGAAAGATATGGGCCCGGTCGATTCCCGCGCTAATGATGTTTATCTTCGCACTGCAGTAAGCGTCGAACCGAACGGCTGGGCACAATTCGGCTACGTCAAAATGCCGGAGTATCGCTGGGGAATTTTTCTAAATCCAAAGCAAGACGATCGCAAAATTTTATTCGGCGAACACAAAGGTCAAGACGCGTGGCAAGAAGTGCCCGGTGAATATCGCAGCAACTTGCGGCGCATCATCGTTACCCAAGGTGACACCGAACCAGCATCCGTCGAGCAGCAACGTCACCTCGGCCGCACCTGTCCGTCGCTTTACGATTTGCGTAATTTATTCCAGATCAATTGCGAAGAAGGCCGCCACCTTTGGGCGATGGTTTATTTGCTTCACGCTTACTTCGGCCGCGATGGCCGCGAAGAAGCGGAAGGCTTGCTCGAGCGCCGCTCCGGCGATCAAGATCATCCACGCATCTTGGGCGCGTTCAACGAACAAACGCCGGACTGGCTGTCGTTTTTCATGTTTACGTTTTTCACCGATCGCGATGGTAAGTTTCAATTGTCGGCACTAACGGAATCAGCGTTCGACCCCCTCGCGCGCACGACGAAATTCATGCTGAAAGAAGAAGCGCATCATATGTATGTCGGCATTACCGGCATCACGCGCATTCTCGAACGCACTTGTGAGGTCATGAAGCATCATGGCGTTAGCGATCCGGCGCTCGTTCGCCAACAAGGCGTAATCGATTTGCCGACGATGCAGCGTTATTTGAATTTTCATTTTAGCGTCACGGTGGATTTGTTCGGCGCTGACGTCTCGTCAAATGCCGCGACGTTTTACACGACGGGACTAAAAGGCCGCTTTGATGAGCAATTCATCGACGACGATCATCAACTCAGCGATGCAAGCTACGACATTTTAGAAGTGAACAACGGCGCAATCGGCAAGCGCGCCGTCGCCGCCGCGACCGCGCTGAACGAACGTCTGCGTGACGACTATATTGCCGACACCGTTGTCGGCGTCGCGAGATGGAATCGCGTGATGGAAAAACACCGCATCGATTTCCAACTGAGCGTGCCGCACAAGGGTTTCAATCGCCAAATCGGTACCTTGGCAAGCATTCGCGTTTCGCCGACCGGACAAATTATCGACGAGAAAACCTGGCAAGCGAACGTCGCGAACTGGCTACCAAGCGAATCGGATCGCGCCTATATTCATTCTTTAATGGGCCGCGTCACCGAACCGGGAAAATACGCAAACTGGATCTCGCCACCCGATCGTGGGATTAACAATCAAGCAACAGATTTCGATTACGTGAGATTCAATTAAATCGCTTTGAAGTTCCCGGTACCCGTCGAACTGCCGCCTCATGCGGCGGTTCGTGCTTGCATGTCGAATGTATTACTTTCGAACACCGGTAAAAGTCAAAATAACTCAGGCGAAATCACCGCGTGTAACAGCGTCTCCAATTCCATTCCTTCGCCACGGGTGCGAAACCACCAGATCGCACCTTTTTTCAATTGACCGTCGGCTTCTTTCCCAGTCAATAAAAGCGATGCAACCTGTCCAAGCGTTGGCTGATGGCCGACGATAATGAGTGTGCCTTCGCCATTCGGCCAACCCGCGATGTTTATGATGTCCATCGCGTTCGCGCCGATCGCGACGACGGGCGATATTTCGAAATCATTGACTAACGCTTGTGCGGTCTGTTGCGCTCGTAGCGCGTTGCTCGCAATGACGCGAACGCGACCTTTCACGTGTTCGCGCAGCCATTTTGCCATCGCGCGCGCTTGGCGTCGGCCTTTTGTTGTGAGCACACGCGCCTCATCGGGTACGGTATTTTCAGCTTCTGCGTGACGCCATAAAATCATATCCATATCGATTCACCAAAAAGTTTGCTGTAGAAGAAATCGGTTGTGCGCCTGCGGCAAATGGGCCAGGTGACCGTGACCGGCGCCTAATACCCAAGCCTGTATGATCGCCAAGGCCTCGCCATTGTTTTCATCTGCGGCTTGCGACAGAATCGTTTTAGTCGTTGCGGCGTCGTTTAATACGCCGAGGATGGCTTGCAGATTTGCTAACTCTTCAATGTAGGGCTTGCTGCGTTTCGCCGGGAACAGTGGCGAAAAAAATTCCGCCGCGTAGCGTAAGCGCTTGCCGCTGATGCGCACGCGATGACGCTCTTCGGCACTCAATTCAAGCAGATGATCGGCTCGGCGGATCAGTTGTTTGCGATGCCGTTTCAACGCATCACGGGCGAAGTCGGCTAATTTAATTGTTTTGGTTTCGTCCATGGCATCCCTTTTCTGACGTGATAGCTCTACTAACCATGCGCCGATCTCAAGTTGCATTCGCTGATAGCGAATCGACTGCACGGCGGCTCGGCTCGCGTCGCTCGCAGCATCACGTCGCTGGGAAATTCGCTCGCGAATCTGTGCCAAACCAGCGTGAGTTGGCCACGCGGCCGTCACCGGTGGCAACGTCTCTTCGAGGAAAACATCGAGATCGCGGGTAGTGCCGAGTTGCCCACCAAGCCAACTCAATTCCCCAACAATCCATGCCATCTTCTCGCCATCAAGAAAATCGGAAAAAAGCCGAATGGCGGTTCGCAATCGTCGAATCGCAACGCGTAATTGATGCAGATATTCGGAGTCCGTGCCTACGGCAAGGCCGAGCTCGTTTGCCGCTAGATGCTGGCTACACGCGGTGGCTATGGCGACGAAACCT
>JANOLP010000279.1:0-5019 GCA_031419835.1 Pseudomonadota bacterium
ACCCTTGTATATTGATAATTGGACAAGGAATGAGATTATTGTAGAGGAGTTGTGGGGGCGTGGCAGCACGATAACCCTTTGGGACCGTTGAGCCCGTGGGAGAGCACATTGCGTCACGCCTGTTTTTTTCTGGGAACCCGAACAATTGCTAGGTGACACGCGAGTGATCCCGTATTGGCAAGGCTGGGTGATGGAGAGATCATGGAAACGAAGCAGACCGTAGTAGGAATTGATGTCAGCAAAGCGCGGTTGGATTGGGCGGTGCACGACCCAGCCGAGGGTGGCGAGATGGCCAACGACGAAGCGGGGTGTCGAGCCTTGTTGCAGCGGTTGATGGAATGTAAGCCGCGGTTGATTGTGCTGGAGGCCACCGGTGGGTTGGAGACCTTGATCGTGAGCACGCTGGCGGCGGCCGGGTTGCCAGTGGCAGTGGTCAACCCGCGTCAAGTCCGCGACTTTGCCAAGGCCACGGGTCGGCTGGCGAAGACCGACACCTTGGATGCCAAGGTCCTGGCGCATTTTGGTGAAGCGATCAAACCGCCGGTGCGTGCGCTCAAGGACGAAGACACCCAAGCGTTGACGGCCTTGATGATGCGGCGCAGGCAATTGGTGGAGATGTTGACCGCCGAGAAGAACCGGCTGGCGAGCGCCCATCCGAAGCTGCGCAACGACGTTCAAGTTCATATTCGTTGGTTGGAGAAGCGCCTCGGTGGGGTGAACCAAGATCTGTCGGGTGCGCTCAAGGCCAGTCCCGTGTGGTGCGCGAAAGCGGAACTCTTGAGCAGCGCCAAGGGCGTGGGACCGGTATTGACGGTGACGATCCTGGCGGGCTTGCCGGAACTGGGCACGCTCAATCGCCATCAGATTGCGGCCTTGGTCGGAACCTGTCCGTTCAATCGCGATAGCGGCACGATGCGCGGCAAGCGAACGATCTTTGGTGGGCGTGCTGAGGTTCGAGCGGTATTGCACATGGCGACCTTGGCCGCGACGCGATCGAACCCGGTCATTAAGACCTTCTACGACCGGCTGATCAAGGCGGGCAAGAAACATAAAGTGGCGCTGACGGCGTGCATGCGTAAATTCATTACGATCTTGAATGCGATGTTGAAAAAACAGCAAAAATTTGGTGAACATCTCGTTAAAACCACTTGACATTGAACACAATTGCTCCCCCCCTTCGCAAGGGAGGGAATTATTGGCGTCGCACGAGTTAAAGTATCGAAAATCCTATCCCCTCCCTTGCGAAGCGGGGGGGTCAGGGTGGGGGCGGCAACCCCTCAAGAAACATACTGCCGAGCCGGCAGCAAATCCTCCAGCACGTCGCGCAGTGTTGCCGTCACAATCGGTTTATGAATAAGCTTTACCGGCACGCTCGGATCATCGAGCGCGACGTCTGCGATCGGATCGCCGGTCAAAATCAACACCGGCGTTTGTGCCGATGTATTTCGATGCAGAAGACGCGCGACGTCCAATCCGGTCTCGCCGTTGGCCAAGCGCAAGTCCGCAATCAACAAATCCGGCAATCGCTCGTTTTGATTGATGGCGCGCATGAGCTCCGCGCCGGAGCGGCCGCTTTCAACCAAACATCCCCAATTGCGTAGTAGTTCCACCAAGCCTTGCAACACCCGCGACTCATCGTCTACCACGACGACATAGGAGCCCGGTATGCGACCTGAACGCGGCGACGCCGCCAACGGAATGATTTGTTCGGCGCTCATCGCCACGCGCGGTAGCGCGATGGAAAAACGCGATCCGCGCCCCACCCGCGAAAAGAAATCAAGGCGATGGCCGTCCAGCATCGCAACGCTTCGCCGCACGATGGCCAGGCCCAAACCCAATCCCTGCTGTTGATCACGCTCGCGATTCGCCACTTGGAAAAATTCGGAAAAAATATCTTGCTGGTGTTCGGCGGCGATGCCGATACCCGAATCATAGACGGCGATTTCGACTTCGTTCCCGCGTGCAATCGCGCCGAAAACAACGCCACCGCGCTGGGTATATTTGATTGCGTTGCCGACCAAGTTGCGAATCGAGCGCCCCAGCAACACCGGGTCGCTACGAACATGCAGCGGCCCGTGCGGACTTAAGCGCAAGCGAAACGCTAAACCTTTTTGCCGCAGAATCGGTTCGAACTCAACGCTGATTTGCCGCAACATGTGATCCAAATTGATGTTGCTAAATTCCGCTTTGATCCCGCGCGCATCGAATTTGCTTAGATCGAGAATAGCGTTGAACGACGCGCTCATCGACTTGCACGCATCTTCGATGGTTTCCGCTGCGCCACGCGCGCCGTTGCGATCATCGCGCTCGAGCGCGACGCGCAAATTGCTTACCCACAGATTTAACGCGTGCATCGGCTGGCGCAGATCGTGGCTGGCCGCGGCAAGAAAACGCGATTTGTCCAGACTGGCGCGCTCGGCATTTTCGCGCTCCGCTTCGACTTGTGCATAGAGGCGCCCTAGTTCTTCGCTCATGCGGTTCAAGTCGTCGGCTAGCGCGCCGAGTTCGTCGCGGTTCGGAACATCGACCTTGGTCGAAAAATCGCCGGCGGCGATTTGCAGCATGCGCGCTTCCATTTGTTTAACGGGTCCGATCAACGACCAAGAAATCACATAGCCCAGCGCCAACGCTAAAGCGACGCTGAGCAATGCGCACAGAACGACCGTACGGCGCGATCGCTCGTAAGCTGCATTGGCGATTTCAATACCGCCAACGAGGTCCGCTTCGGCTTTGTTTACCAATTCATTGGTGAGGCGCTCCAATCGATCCGCGAGCGGCGAGGCAACACTGAGTTGCAAATGTTGCCCGTCGGTGGTCTTACCGCCGCGAATGAGTTCGATGGCGCGGGTAACGACCTTGATGAACTCTTCAAAATCGGCGCGCACGCGCTCCATGACTTTAATCTCATCCTGCGCCAAGAATTGTAAGCGATCGAGATCGTAGCCGAACTGCTTAAGCTGCCGCAGCGTCGCATCTAGGCGCTGCTCTTCGGGCTGCAACAACGCTGTCGCGACGCCATAAAGTTGCGTAATCGAATCGTGACTGAGTTGGCGATACGCTGCGATCTTGCGCTGCAACTGCGCCGTTTCCTGCGCACGCCGATTCATTTCCATCAGCGCGCTTAGGCCGACCGCCGCGGCGCTGAGCAACAACAATGCAACCAGCAGGAAAGCCGCCAGCAACTTAGTGTGAATGGTGGCGCGCACCCGGGCCACCCAGCGCGGCAGCCATTGCATCACGGCAAAGCATTCTCCTTAGCCAACGACTGTAAATCTGCCAGCATTTCATTCGGCTCGAAGCGCACGCCCATATACTGCACGCGAATTATGCCGGCGCGATCAATGATCGATGTAAGAAATCCGTGATCCACATCATCGTCGGATTTCTTTTTCTTGACGAACACGCCGAACTGTTTAGCCAGAACCTGAATTTGCTTTTCATCACCAGTCAAAAAAGCCCAATGTTTTAAGTCGGCGCGGTGCGCATTGGCGTATGCCTTAAGCACTTCCGGCGTATCATGCTTCGGCGTAAGACTGATCGCGACAAATGCAACATGAGGGCTGATCTCGGCCGATAGTTTTTTCTGCACACCGACAAGCTTTGCTGTCAGCACTGGGCATGTGTCCTGGCAGGTCGTGAAGATAAAAGTCACTGCGACGATCTTGCCGCGCAAGTCCGCTAATTTCAATGGGGATTTGTCTTGTGTCGTCAGGGAAAAACTGGGTGCTGGGCCAATTCGCAGAAGCTGCGAATCGTTCGCCGAAACGGCCATTGTCGCGTTGAAGTAAAGCAACGAAATGACCATTATTATCCGTCCGTAGTTCATACTTGACGCCACACTGTAGCCCGTTTTCTCGCAGGGAACGCGCCGCCAGTGGCATAATGGGTGTTGTTAAAGTAAGGAGTCCTGCGATGCTTATTCAGGAATACGGCCCCATCTCTACGGAAGAGTATCTGCATCTCGAGGCGCGAAGCCCGGCGCGGAACGAATACGTCAGCGGCGAAGTCTTTGCGATGACGGGCGGGTCGCTTCGGCATAACGTTATTGCGGGGAATTTGTTCGCTACCCTCCATTCGCATTTGCGCAATACGCCTTGTCGAGCGTTCATCACTGATGTTCGCCTGCGAGTAGCGAAAGCCAATGCGTACTATTATCCAGACCTTCTGGTCAGTTGCGGGCACGATGCCCAGGCAATGGATCTCGCCTCGGGCGAAGTTAACGATGCGGTATTGATCATAGAAATCCTCTCGCCAGGCACCGAAGCGATCGATCGCAGAGAAAAGTTGCTCGCCTACCGTACGCTTACGTCGCTTGCCGAATACGCGTTGATTAGCCAAGATCAAGCGTGCGTTGAAATTCACCGGCGACGCGGCGACATCGGCTGGGAAAAGATCGAATATTCCGGCGACGAAACAGTTGATCTGGCCTCGGTCAAGCTCGCAATCGGCATGCGTGATATTTACGAAGGCGTGCCGATCGAATCTTTGATGCGTGGGCCGGGCGAGGTGTAAAGGAATACTCCCTCCCTTGCGCGAAGCGCGGGGGTGGGTTGGGGCCGAGTGGCCTAGGGCCATGGGGGCAAACGATGTCAGTCCAATCATCATTTTTTCCTCGGATGTTCGCCGGTGGTCGTTTCCAAAACGCGAAGTATTTCCTCTAACACTGCCTGAGTTTCCTGCAACACCTGATTGTCCCAAAACCGCAACACTGTAAATCCGATCGCCTTAAGTTCGGCATCTCGCCGAACATCGTAGTCGTTATCTTGATGCTGACCGCCATCCAATTCCACAATCAGCTTCGCCTCAATACACGCGAAATCGGCAATGTATCGGCCCACCGGCACCTGCCGCCGAAATCGAAAACCACCAAGTTGCTGCAGGCGTAAGAAACGCCACAAATGCCGTTCGCAATCGGTGGGTTCGTTTCGAAGCGTTCGCGCGCGGCGTTGCGTGGTCGCGTTACGCATCAACGCTTGCCCCCATGGCCGTAGGCCACCCCGCCCTAGCCCTCCCCCGCTT
>JANOLP010000280.1:0-1947 GCA_031419835.1 Pseudomonadota bacterium
AGAACGACACATCCGTGAGGGTCTGACGGAAGATGAGCTGGAACTGTTCGATTTGCTGAAGAAAGACAAGATGACGCAATTGGAAAGTCAAAGCGTTCGGCTCGCGGCCAAGTCGTTGCTTCGTCGTTTAGCGGAAGAACATCCCAAGGTGTTGGTGCAGGATTGGTACAAAGATACACAAAGCAAGCGGAAAGTCCTATCTGCGGTTGAAGAGGTACTGAACGCCAATCTTCCCGAGAGCTATGACCGCGTGCTGTTTAAAGAGAAATGCGACAACGTGTTTTATCTGATGCTCGATTACGCAAGCCACGGCAGGAAATGGGCGGCTTGATTTTGTTTGCAACCCAGAGAAAAACTACCGCTGTAACGGCGTCAAGGGAATGGTTGTTGCGCCAGGAGCCGCGCGGATATTGGCTCGCAACCATGCCCTCGCCGTCCGTCAATATCCATAAGGCTCTTGGTGTAGTGCGGCTATCGGATTGCAACGCCTAGTTCGCGTAGTTCTGCAGCAAGCAGTTTACGTTTTCCGGGAATATCCGCAGGCCGAGTTTCGCGATAGCGCTTCGCCTCATTCTCAGTATAAGGAACAAAATTCTCCGGCAAAGACGCGCCGGCAAACCGCGCGAGGATGTAGTTCGTAACATCCGCCGCACGCGCATCAGACATCCCCGCGCTGAGCAGGCCAGGGATTTGCATCAGATACGCACGGCCACCTTCCGTGCGCAGAAAATAGCCGACCTGATCCTTCAGCGCTGGGATGCCTTTGTCTTCTAGGCCACGCCCGTCTTGCGCGTGGCAGCCGGAACAATGCAGAATGAAGTCAATACGGCCTTGGTTGGAATAGGGTTGGTCGCCGGCTAACGCAGCGTCGCTCGCACACGCAAGAATCGCCGAGAGCGCGATGAAAATGCCTCGGCGATTTATTTTTTTCATGGGCTTGTCGCAAGGGCAGATTCCGCGCGAACGCGGAATCTACGCGCTGAGTTCTTAGCCCTGCGCGGTGCCAACGATGGCGGACACGGTGCAGTGATACATGGTTTGGGTGTTGGCCATGCACCAGTTGATGTCGTTGTGAACGCCCATGCGATAGCCGGGGCGCTCGCGTTCGTTGAAGTTACACAGGCAGCGGCCGCAGGCGACTTTGCCGCAGCAATCGTTGTAGCTCACTAAATAATCTTTGCCGTCCTTCGGATTTTGACAGGTGCCGACCCAGGTGACTTTGGAGACCTCTGTCCCCGGCGGACATGAGCTGATGGAACCACCGCAACAGTTGCATATGAAACCATCCAGCGCGCAGTTACGCCAATAGTCGCAGGCCGTCGGATCGACGCTGGTTGTCAATGCCGCGTGCGCCTCGCCGCCGGAGCGATCGAACGGCAGCATCGGCAATGCCGCACCGGCAACCATCCATTTGCCTACGTGGGCGAGTGCGCTACGCCGGCTCGTCAACTGCGCGGTTTGCCGCACTCGGCGTTCTGCAATTTTGTCGATCCAATTTTGAAGGTATTTCATTTTCTTCCTCCGTCCTTCAGATTAAGCTGCTTTGCTAGTGTAGTGCTTCGTAATTAGCGGGACTGATAAAAATGTTGAATTTTTCCGTCTGGTGAGGCGCGAGGAGGCCGCATAGCGGGCTCTACGCAACGACGAGCAACGAAGCCAGACGGAAAAAGACGCATTTTTATGTCTCGTTAATTACGAAGCACTGCACTGGTATAGGTTGAATGGTTGCCTGCCAAAAAATCTTGCACTGAACCGACGCCTAATTCCTTAGCATTAAATAAGCTTTCCAATTGCTCGCGATTGTTAATCATGCCTTTAGCGCGAATTGTGCCAGATTCATCGATCAGTACCGCGTAAGGCAAGCGACTGACGCGATAGGTCATGCCTAAATCGGACGATAACACGTAGGGAAATTCGGTCAGCTTGGCGTCACGATAGAACGCCAAA
>JANOLP010000281.1:0-13478 GCA_031419835.1 Pseudomonadota bacterium
GTAAGCGTCATCTGAGTACCGTACTTGACGCGATCACTTATTTTAAGCGGCGAGTCGTTGCTCGATTTGAACTTGCAGTTGCTCAGCGAGATTCCAAGGAAGCAAATCTTTAACGCGGTTAATTGGATGCTCGGCGATATGCTCGAGGACGTAGGTGAGATACGCCTCGGGGTTCAGGCCAATTAATTTCGCGGTACCGATCAAACTGTAGATCGCCGCAGCGCGCTCACCCCCGACATCGGAGCCGGCAAACATCCAATTTTTGCGACCAATGGCGATGGCACGCAAGGATCGCTCGGCCGCGTTGTTATCGATCTCAATGGCGCCGTTGTCACAATACCGCGTCAGGGCCGTCCAGCGTGTTGTCGCATAGCTAATGGCCGCCCAAAGCCCGGAAGGTTTCGACACTGTCAGCAATGTTGCACGTAACCAGTCGTGCAATTCCTGCAATACCGGTTTTGAATGTTGTTGCCGCTGCGCTTTTCTTTGTTCAGGTAACTGTCCGCGAATGTCACTTTCAATTTCGTACAGTTTGCGGATGCGCGTGAGCGCTTCCGCGGCAATCGGCGATTTATGCGCGACATGGATGTCGTAAAACTTGCGCCGTGCATGCGCCCAGCACGCCGCTTCCAGAATGATGCCTGGTCTGCGCTGGGCCTCGTAGAGTTGTTCAAAACCCGTATAGCCATCGGCTTGCAGCACGCCGCTAAACGATTTCAAATGCGCCAGCGGATGCTCGCCCTTTCGATCCGGAGAATAGGCAAACCATACCGCAGGTGGATCGGTGCTGCCCGCCGAACGACCATCTCGAACATAGGTCCACAATCGCCCGGTCTTGGTCTTGCCTTTGCCGGGTTGCAATACTGGCACCGTGGTATCGTCGGTGTGTAGTATCTCGGCCGACAGGACGTAATCTCGTAGTGCCTCAACCAATGGCGTGATGAGCTTGGCAGATCCGCCGACCCAATCCGCGAGTGTGGAACGGTCCAATTCCACCCCTTCGCGAGCATACATTTCGCTTTGCCGGTACAGCGGTAAATGATCGCCGTATTTGCTGACCAAGACATGGGCGAGTAAACCCGGTCCGGGTAACCCACGATCGATGGGCCGCGACGGCGCCGGCGACTGAACAATGGTTTGGCAGGTCTGACAGGCTAACTTCGGTCGCACATGGCGAATGACTTTGAATGAGGCCGGGACGTATTCGAGGACATCACTGATGTCTTCGCCAATCTTGACCATCGTTGCACCGCAGGTGCTGCACGTACACGAGGGCGAATGCTCAATGCGTTGGCGCGGCAGATGCTCAGGCAGATTACGACGTGGTCGATCGACCCGCGGCGTAATCGGCGTGACGACATCCTGAACCGATTCCGGCGCACGGCTTTGCGCTTGGTTGGCTTCCAGATCTTCGACCAAGAGTTCCAATTGCATCAGCTCGCCGGGGAAACGCTCCGACGACTGGCCGAATTGCGTACGCTTGAAACGCGCAATTTGCAGTTTGAGTTTCTCGATCAGAAGGGTAAGGTTTACGCTTTCCTGTTGCTTGACAGTGAGCTGGTGTTGCAGGTGTGCGACGGTGGCATCACGCGCGATGATGAGTTGTTTTAGGGTGTCGATATCATCAGGTAGCGCATTGATTTGCATACCTAATATCGTACTCACCCGCAGGTAAATACTCAACTAAATTACATCATTTCACACACTATTTTTATGCTGCGTGTTGCGGACGCCACGTGCGTTGCGGGTTGCGCCAATCGATGCCTTCTAACAGCATGGATAATTGCGCGACGCTCAGATGAATACGCCCGGATTGTGCTTGTGGCCAAGTAAAACGACCGCGTTCGAGTCGCTTGGCGAACAGGCATAATCCGTCACCGGCGTACCACAGTAACTTGATGCGATCGCCGCGTTTGCCACGAAACACGAAGACATGACCGCTGAACGGATCCGATTCGAGTGTTGTCGCTACCAATGCCGCTAATCCATCGAAGCCTTTGCGCATGTCGGTCATCCCCGCTGCCAGCCAAACACGGGTGTCGCTGGCTAGTGCAATGGCCCTAGGCCAGCCCCTCATCGCTGCGCCAAGCACGCTAGGACGAGACGCAATTGGCGTGCATCGATGTTGCCGTGTAGCGTGAGTTTGGCGCCGGCGATTTCTATCTCAATTTGATTGCTTTGCGCTGCAACGGTTGGGGCCTCGATGGTTAGCGGTGGATTGTGCTCTGTCTTCGATACCGGGGAAGGCTCGGTGAGCTGGATCGGTAACAGCGGTATCGGTCGATGATTCGATTTGACCGCTGGCTTGTTACTGCTCTGCCGGCACTGATAGCGTTGTATCCATTTGCGCAGTAAATTGGCATTGACGCCGTTGGCCAAGGCGCTGCCAGCAACGGAAATGCCGGGCTGCAAACACGCGTGGATCAACGTGCGTTTGCCGGCGCTGCTGTAGATGTTCCGACCGTCGCGTTTGCGGCCGACGATCAATCCGTCAATCTTCTCAGCGATGTGCTCTTTCATGTAGGTGTCCACCTTCATTTGTAGGTGGACACCATCCTGGCACGCTCTCACGCTCAATTCAAGATGGTACTCAGATGACGCTTACCAAAGAAGCTCTTCAGATCAATGTCTACCACCCACGTCTTTCCCGCCGCAACAAAGGCCCGCGCCGCATCCAACGCGTGGTGGGCGCTGCGCCCCGGCCGAAAGCCGTAGCTGTGCGCGCTCATTCCCGGATCGAATACCGGGGTAAGCGCCTGCAGGATCGCTTGTTGGATCAGCCGGTCTTGTACGTTCGGTATCCCCAGCGTGCGCGTCCCACCGTCGGACTTCGGGATCGGCACTTCGCGTATCGCTCCTGGCCGATACTTCCCGGCCTGGAGCTTTTGCGCGATGTCCGCCCAATGCGCCCTCAGATGGTTCGTCAAGGAGAATGCGCATCGGCGACCAGGGACTCGCATGCGAGGTCCAAAGCGGCAATTGCTTGCTCTCGCGGCACTGATGGAAATTGATGTAGAAATTCGTCCAGCGTTTCTCCGCCCTCTATATAGTCAAAGAGCGACCGGACGGGAACTCGCGTGCCAACAAAAACTGGCGTCCCCCCGAGAATCCCGGGATGACTGTGAGTGATTTGGCTGGCTTGCGTCATTTGTGGGCTCCGCATTATCGATAAAGTATAACCGCTGGTGGACATGGTGCCTAACGAACCAACACGCGTACGGGATACGCGTGCTTTAGATCCTTAGCGCACCTCGGAACGCCCTGGCAGCATAGTAAGATTGCGCGCCGTTGTGATACACGAAAACATTGCCGTAACGGAAATCGGCAAAGATGGCGCCGCCGAGTTTTCTAATCTCAGAAGGTGTTTTCAACCAGCTCGACGTTTTTGCATCGAAATTTCCAAGCTTCTGCAGCTCGCGATATTGTTCTTCCGTTAACAGTTCTATGCCCATGGCGGCGGCCATATCAACAGCGTTATTTTCTGGTTTATTTTCCTTTCTTGACTCCAACCCTTCGCGGTCGTAACAAACACTTCTACGACCGATAGGACTTTCCGCAGAACAGTCATAAAAAATGTACTCGCCCGTTTTTTTATCCTGACCAACAACGTCCGGTTCGCCGCCGGTTTTTTCCATTTCATTGAGCGACCGCAGTTTTTCAGTATTGGCTTCCAGCCTTGCTTGTACTTTGGCCCATTCAAGACCTTTATGGCGGTTCATATTTTTCTCAAAACGGGTTTTCAACGCTTTGAGTAGTGGTTCATATTGGTTTGCTTTCATGTCTTTTGCCCTTTGCCTTTTTGCTTTGTTTCATTAGCCTTTGCTTGCCCGGCATGCTTACGGCTCGTTCTTCCGCTTCACGACCGCGTCAGACGACGTCGACACTCATAGCCTTCTCTGGCGCCTAACATTTGACATGAGGGGTGCACAAAACGCGCAGCCGTTTGGGCATCCCCTCGATTGGAAGGGCTAGGCGTTGGCATGGATTGCGCCGCCAAGCCGTGCCTAGTATAGTGTGTATTCTGGACTACTTTCATGCGCATTATGAGAACCAACATTGTGATTGACGATAAGCTCATGGCTGACACGCTTCGTGCCACTGGCCTTCGCACGAAGCGTGAGGTCGTGGAGCTTGGTTTGAAGACTCTTCTTCAACTCCGCGGGCAGGCTGAGATACGCAAGCTCCGAGGCAAGATTACTTGGGAAGGTGACCTGGACGCCATGAGGCGTGACAAGTGATTCTGGTCGATTCGAGCGTTTGGATCGACCACTTCCGGGGCAAGATTACGAGGCAAACGGAGCGCCTTGACGTTCTTCTTGGTTCGCAGTCGCTCGGCATTGGTGACCTGAACCTGACCGAGGTTCTGCAGGGCTGCCTGTTTCAGAAGGAATTCAATGAAGCGCGCCGGCTTCTTGCTAGTCTTGAGTTTGTTGTTCTCGGCGGCAGTGATGTGGCTGTCCAAGCCGCCGTGAACTATCGAAAGCTTCGCAGTCTTGGCCTGACCGTGCGTGGAACGGTAGACGTTGTGCTTGCAACCCGCTGCATTGTGAGTGGCCATAAACTGCTCCATAGCGATCGCGACTTCGATGCATTCGAGCAGCATCTTGGGCTGCGGTGCGTTGGTTCGGACGCCTAACGCGCCGATGAGCGGCGCTGAAGCGCGCAGCGCGAAAGCGTCCGCTCCATTGGCGCGTTAGGCATCACCGTCCTTCTCGATCATTGATTCCAAGATTCTCGCGACGTGACTCGTTTCGGCCACAGTTGGACGAGTAATACTCACGGATATTACGAAATCAATCGCGTCTAGTGGAATCGGCCCTGGATACCAACATTCAATTTCGGGAATCCAGACCTTAGAACCCTTCGTTTTTGAATAAGCTTAAGAATGAAGAATTAATGTCTCCGTTGCTTCATCACCAAGGAAAATAATTGCTATTTCGTCTCCGGCAAATCCAGCACTTAAAAAGTCTAGACAGTCGAACCCATGATCGATGGCTTCTTGTGTTTTACTTCGATAATCGAACAAGCAGACGTAACCTTTGTGGCGGCCGTAACTATTCGCAGACTGCGGGAACGAATTCCCAAGCAGCCCGAGGCTATTGGGATCAATTCTACCGTCCTCAAGAATCCGCCCAAGTGTGGTCATACGGGTGACGTGAAACACTCTTGCGCGAAGGTGCGGCAAGAGAGTACTACGGCACTCGTGCTCCGAGAGGTTTAGGTGCTTTGCAATTACGGCAGGGGTCATCTGGCGATGGCTAACGGAAAGTAGACACCCTAATCGATGATGTTTTATGCATCGTGGAGGTGTCTAATCTGTAAATTAATTGGTATTCCATTGCTTTCATTGGGAATGGATTTCTTACAACACACCATTTATACCACCGCTGTTTGTGCACCGGAAGGTGCAGATCAAATTCGCGCGAGGTACTCCACGATTCGGGCTGAAGTTAAGTACTTAAATCGCATTAAACGCCGTATTTTATCTCATGACAAGAGGCGCTCGAAGAGCATGAGCGATTTGTTAAAAATTGAAGGTCGTTGAGAAAAGTTGTCGTTTTGAGGGTAGCGACGAGTCTGCTGTACGGGATCGATCAAACGATGGCAACAAGCAGATTCTTCGTCGCTTCGTTCTTCAGAATGACAGAATAGGTTTGCCAGAAGCCGCGCCCTGCCTTGTTGTTGGCGATGTATGCCTGGAAACGCGCTCCGGTGCTGGTTCATGGCTTAGTGGCAATCTATTAACGATCGTATATATAAATGGCGGCTCGCCCCTCACCCTGGCCCTCCCCCACGCGGGGCGAGGGAACCAAACTCCCGCTCATCGCCTATTCGCAAGAAGAAACGGATAATGGCGATATTCGAGAACTTTTAGTCCGATATGCAAAACGAGCAATACTTACGCCGTAGCCTAAACGCCGTGTGGCATCCGTGCACGCAGATGAAGGCGCACGAGCAGTTGCCGTTGATTCCGATTCAGCGCGGCGAAGGCATGTGGCTTTACGATTTCGATGGGCGGCGTTATTTGGATGGCGTGAGTTCGTGGTGGGTGAATTTGTTTGGGCATGCTAATCCGCGTATTAACGCCGCGATTAAAAATCAGCTTGATACGTTGGAGCATGTGATCCTCGCGGGTTTTACCCATGAAGCGGTGATCGAACTTTCCGAGCGGCTTAGTGCGAAAACCAATCATCAACTCGGCCATTGCTTTTACGCGTCCGATGGCGCATCGGCAATCGAGATTGCGTTGAAGATGAGCTTTCATTATTGGCGCAATGTCGGCGAGCCGAATAAGCGGCAATTTGTTAGCTTGGCAAATAGTTACCACGGTGAAACCTTGGGCGCGCTGTCGGTGACTGATGTGGCGTTGTTTAAAGATGCTTACGGGCCGCTGCTTCGCGTGAGCGCGACGGTGCCTTCGCCCGACTCGCGGCTGGCGGCGGCTGGCGAGTCGGCGTTGGAATATGCAAAGCGATGCGCTGCTGATTTGGAAATATATTTGGAAAATAATCACGCCAGCATTGCCGCATTTATTGTCGAGCCGCTGATTCAGTGCGCGACCGGCATGGCCATGTACGATGCCGAATATTTGCGTCTCGCGAGAGAAATTTGCGATCGCTTTGATGTTCATCTGATTGCCGACGAAATCGCCGTGGGTTTTGGGCGCACGGGAACTTTCTTTGCGTGCGAGCAAGCCTCCATCACGCCGGATTTTTTGTGTTTGTCGAAGGGTTTGAGCGGCGGTTATTTGCCGCTTTCCGTTGTGATGACGCGCGATCCTATTTATCAAGCATTTTACGATGATGATGTCACACGCGGTTTTTTACATTCCCATTCGTATACCGGCAATGCGTTGGCGTGCCGGGCGGCGCTGGCGACGCTGGATATTTTCGAGCAGGATAACGTTGTGGAGAAAAATCGTCAACGCTCGGAAAAGCTGAGCACACTAGCCGCGCCCATTGCCGCGCATGCGAAAGTAAAACACTTTCGCAATCGCGGTATGATCTGGGCGTTCGATGTGGAAACAACCGATCCGCAATTCGCGCGAAAGTTTTTTCTTGCTGGATTGGCACGAGAATTGTTGCTTAGGCCCATCGGCAACACCGTTTATTTTATGCCGCCGTATGTCATCGATGCTGAGCAATCGGCGCTGTTGACGGCACGGACTCTGGATATCCTTAACGAAATTGCTTGAGTCTTGCCTTATTCACTGTCATTGCGAGGAGTGCAACGACGAAGCAATCTCGATTTTCCACGCAGCGAAACAGCAGATTGCTTCGTCGTTGCATTCCTCGCAATGACAAATGGGGAATCTGAGTAGACGCGGTTACCTTGATCGTCGTAATAAATTTATTGAAATTGGAGTTTTAACGATGCCGCATTACTTCATTACCGGCACCGACACCGGCGTCGGCAAAACTTTCGTGACCTGCGCGCTGCTGCATACGCTCAAAGCACAAGGTATTGCGGCAATTGGCATGAAGCCCGTCGCCGCGGGCGGTGACATGACGCCGGATGGTTTGCGTAACGACGACATCGAAGCGCTACGCGACGCAAGCAGTGTGAAGCTCGATAGCGAGGACCTTAATTGTTATCTCTTCGCTGAGCCTATCGCGCCGCACATTGCCGCCGCAAACGAGGATGTCGATATTGATCTTGACGTTATTCGCCAGCGCTTCGATCAACTTGCCGAGCTCGCCGATGTTGTGTTGGTCGAGGGCGTTGGAGGCTTCATCGTGCCGCTGGGCGATAGCGTTGATACGGCGGACTTAGCAGCGGATTTGGATTTGCCGGTGATACTCGTTGTCGGCATGCGCTTAGGTTGTTTGAATCATGCGCTGTTGACCCAAGAAGCAATCCGCGCGCGCGGGCTGACGTTAGCGGGTTGGGTTGCGAATCAGATCGATCCGAATATGTCGGAATTTGACGCCAATGTGGATGCGCTGGAAGAGCGCATTCGTGCGCCGTTGCTCGGGGTTATCGAATGGCAAAAGCGGCCTGATGCGGAAAGTGTTTCGCTCGAGCTGCCGTGATCAACGGTCTTGCCTAGCGAGCCAAGACGTTATCGTGGCGCGATGGGTCATTGCGAGCTGCCTGTATCGGCGCTGCCGATACAGCTCACGGACCATGAACCGCCGGCCCTCTTGTTGCCCCATCCCTATGTCATCCTGAGCAACGCGAAGGATCTGCTTTTACGGCCGTTAAAAAGCAGATCCTTCGCGTTGCTCAGGATGACATGTTTAAAGGTGACAATCCCGGTAGGGTTCATGGAAAGGCGCGTTTCCTGCGACGAAGCAAACTCGTTTTTCCGCGGCCACTAAAATTGAGATCGCTTCGTCGTTATGCTCCTTTCCATGAACCGAACCTTAGAGGTAGGGATCAAAGCGCGAAGCGCTGGATCCACCAAAGGGTTAACGTGAGCGGGAAACGATATTCAGCCTGGTGGATCCGCTGCGCTTGATCCACCCTACATGGGTTTGCCTAGTTCATGTTCCGTGGGCAGTATCGGCTGCTCGCAATAACAACACAAACAGCTTTGCGAGACCGACAATAAATTATCGATGCCCTAAAATTCTTTCCAATCTTCGCGGTCGTCCGAGACAACGTGCTGGGAAGCGCGAGCCGCGCCAATCTTGCCTCGTGGCGCAGAAATGGCTGGAGAGGCAATATCGACGGGCTTGTTCGTTGATGGTCGTGACGCCGCGCGAACCGGCGCGGGACTATCCTTAATATTCTTTAACTTAAATTGACTAACGAGCAGTACTAAATATTGCGCTTGTTGTTCCTGCGATTCGGCCGCGGCGGTGGCCTGTTCGACCAGGGCGGCGTTGTGTTGCGTTACGTCCTCCAACTGCGACATTGCTTGGCTCACTTGCTGTATGCCGCTGAATTGTTCCGCTGACGCTAACTCGGTTTGATTCACCAAATCGGCCAGCAACCGGATCCGATCAACGGTCGTGCGCATTTTGTTTCCCGCATCGCCGACTAACGCGTTGCTTTCCGCCGCCACGGTGAGCGAGCCTTCGATTAAGCCTTTAATTTCCTTCGCCGCTGTGGCGCTTTTATGCGCGAGCTGACGAATCTCTTGCGCCACGACAGCGAACCCGCGACCTTGCTCGCCGGCGCGCGCCGCTTCGACTGCGGCGTTAAGTGCAAGGATGTTGGTCTGGAACGCGATACCGTCGATCAATCCAACGATATCGGCGATGCGTTTTGAGCTCGCATCCATGCGATTCATAATTTCGATCGCGCTCGTTACCGCTGTGCCGCTTTCGTGAGCGGCAGATACCGCGGCGGTGGCGACCTTTTTCGCTTGGCGCATTTGGTCGAGACTATTCGACGTCGTTGCCGCCAATTCTTCCATGCTGGCGGCCGTTTGTTCTAGTGTCGAGGCCTGATGCTCGGTGCGATCGGCGAGTTGGCTGCTACCGGCGACTACTTGATTCGCCGCCGTCGCGATACCCTCGCTGCTGGCTCTGACTTGCTGCGCGATGTGGGCGAGGTTTTCGTTCATGCTCTTTAGCGCGCGCTGAAACAGGCCGACTTCGTCATTAGAGCGGATCACAATGTCGGTCGTTAAATCGCCATTTGCGATCTTCTCCGCCAACCTGGTCGCCGACTCCAATGGCGCCAAGATTCGCCGACGCAACAGAAATAATGCGACAAACATCAGCAGTTGACTGAAAGTCATCAGCCCAACGGCGGCCCATTTTGTAATCGCGAGCACGCGGTCGAACTCAGGCCCAAAGAGGTCGGAGTTTTGGAATTGCTCGCGAATGAAGGGTTCGAGTTTATCGACCAGCACGGAATCCAATTGCGTTCCGGGCTCTTGCTTGAGCACCTGTTGCATTGAATTGTTCAGCACTACGTCGCGCTCGGTCAGTTCAAACGGTTTGCTAAAACCCGCTTGATGGAACATGAATATTTCAATCGCGAAAAACTCATTTAGGCCGACAAACGAGATGTCATTCGTTTTGGCTAGTAAGGTCATGATGCGGTCTCGTGCGTTGGCCTCAGCGCGACCATTCTTGACCGAATCCAGCGCCGCGCGAATCTCCAGCATCGTGATTTTGTGCGCACGTTCCATTTTGTAGAGAAACGCAGTTTTGCCCAAGTAGCGGATTGCCAGCGACGTGGTGGCGACACTGAAAAAAATCAGAATAAATCCAAGCAGGAAACATTGACGCAGCGTCAACCGATTTAACATGAAATCTCCCTAGTCAAACAATCGGCGAGAACATGGGCGATTTTTGTTCGGGAATATCAAGTCCCTTGGATATTTGCCGAAAGAAGCGTTACCCTCGTAACCCTTAGCGGATTATGCCATCTTTAGACGGTTTTTGCGGCTCGAACGTTGCGGCAGGGCGCGCAGGCCTTGCATTTGCGTGGTTTTTCTTCTAACGTTGCAGCTTGTTGCTAGGGGTCCGGCGCGCCCGGTGAGACAATCCCTTTGAACCTGATACGGATTATGCCGTCGTAGGGAAGCAAGATTCTTTGCTCCTTACGACTTTTAAGGAGTTTCAAATGAACGCCCATCCCAAATTTTTAGCCAGCGCCGCCCACGTCGATGAGGCAGCGGTAAAGCCATTGCCGCAATCGCGCAAAGTGTATGTCGAGGGCAAACTGCCCGGCGTGCGCGTGCCGATGCGCGAGATTTCGCAAAGCGATACGCCAGCGAGTTTTGGCGTTGAGAAAAATCCGCCGATTTATGTTTACGATACGTCGGGGCCGTATACCGATTCAGCGATTGCGATCGATATTCGCGCGGGGTTAGCGCCGCTGCGCCAAGACTGGATCGAGCAGCGTGGTGACACCGAAATTCTTGCCGGGCCGAGTTCACAATACGGCGTCGAGCGCTTGAATGATGCGCAGCTTGCGAGCATGCGATTTAATTTGCATCGCAAACCGCGTCGCGCGAAATCGGGCCTGAACGTGTCGCAAATGCATTACGCCAAGCGCGGCATCGTCACCCCGGAAATGGAATACATCGCCATTCGCGAAAATCAGCGCACCGATTTGCTGAGTGATTTGCTGCGCAAACAACATCCAGGCCATGACTTCGGCGCGAGCATACCCGAGCAAATCACGCCAGAATTCGTGCGCGAGGAAGTAGCGCGCGGCCGCGCGATTATCCCGGCGAACATCAATCATCCGGAAACGGAGCCGATGATTATTGGCCGCAATTTCTTGGTGAAGATCAACGCTAATATCGGCAATTCCGCGCTGGGCTCGAGCATTCAAGAAGAAGTAGAAAAAATGACGTGGGCGATTCGCTGGGGCGGCGATACGGTGATGGATCTTTCCACCGGCAAACACATTCACGAAACGCGCGAATGGATCATCCGCAATTCGCCGGTGCCGATCGGTACCGTGCCGATTTATCAAGCGCTGGAAAAAGTCGACGGCAAAGCCGAAGACCTCACCTGGGAAATTTATCGCGACACGCTGATCGAACAATCCGAACAAGGCGTCGATTATTTCACCATTCACGCCGGCGTGTTGCTGCGCTACATTCCGATGACCGCTAAGCGCATGACGGGCATTGTCTCGCGCGGCGGCTCCATCATGGCGAAGTGGTGCTTAGCCCATCACAAAGAGAGTTTCCTGTACACGCGCTTCGAAGAAATCTGCGAGATCATGAAGGCCTATGATGTCAGTTTCTCACTCGGCGATGGCCTGCGGCCCGGTTCGATCTATGACGCCAATGACGAAGCACAATTCGCCGAACTCATAACCCTGGGCGAACTCACCCAAATCGCCTGGAAACACGATGTGCAAACTATGATCGAAGGTCCGGGCCACGTGCCGATGCATATGATCAAAGAGAATATGGATTTGCAGTTGAAGCATTGCGGCGAAGCGCCGTTTTACACGCTTGGCCCGCTCACCACCGACATCGCGCCGGGCTACGACCACATCACCAGCGGCATCGGCGCAGCGATGATCGGCTGGTACGGCACGGCGATGCTGTGCTACGTCACGCCGAAGGAACACCTCGGCTTGCCGGACAAAGACGACGTCAAAGACGGCATCATCACGTACAAAATCGCCGCCCACGCCGCCGACTTGGCGAAAGGCCACCCCGGTGCTCAAATTCGCGATAACGCGCTATCGAAAGCGCGCTTCGAATTCCGCTGGGACGATCAATTCAACCTTGGCCTCGATCCCGACAAAGCCAAGCAATTTCACGACGAAACGCTACCGCAAGAAGGCGCCAAACTCGCGCACTTCTGCTCCATGTGCGGCCCGCATTTTTGCTCGATGAAGATCACGCAGGACGTGCGCGACTATGCGGCGAAACAAGGCGTCGACGAGAAGGCTGCGCTGGAAAAAGGGATGGAAGAAAAATCCGCGGAATTTGTTCAGCAGGGTGCGGAAATATATCGGCGGGCTTAGCGTTTGTCCATTGTCATCGCTCTTCCTTGCGTGAAAAATAGCAGGGACATTCCACTTTTGTTATCCTTATCACTCCGGCTTTGATCAACTTGATCTGGCCGGTTTTGTTTGGATAATGGTGGTGCATGTCGAGAGAAAACATTTTCTTAGTTGGGCTCATGGGTGCAGGGAAAACGACCGTGGGCAAACTGCTCGCCAAACATTTAGGCAAGCGTTTCGTCGATTCCGATCAAGAGATTGAAAAACGAACAGGCGTCAAAGTTGCGGTAATTTTCGAATTAGAAGGCGAGGCCGGGTTTCGCGCACGCGAAGAGCTCGCAATTGAGGAGCTTACCCAGGAAAGTGGAATTGTCCTCGCCACCGGTGGCGGCGTGATTTTGCGCGACGTCAATCGGCGCGCGCTGCACAACCGTGGCACCGTTATCTATCTGCGCGCGAGCACCGACGATCTTTGGCGACGAACGCGCAACGACAAAAATCGACCGTTGCTACAAACCGACAATCCCCGCGCGCGCTTGCAGGAACTACTCACGCAGCGCGATCCGCTTTATAGCGAGATCGCGCACCTGATTGCCGATACGGGGGAGCAGAACGTGCAAAAATTAGTCCGACACCTTGAGCGCGAACTGGCTCAGCTATAATCTTCGCTCGATGGATTTGACCTAAGTCATGCGCACCCTCACCGTAAATATCAAGGATCAGCCCTACCCGATTCACATCGGACCAGGACTGCTGGATCGCGCCGATTTAATCACGCCTCATCTCGCGCAAAATCGAGCCGTTATTGTCACTAATTCAACTGTTGCGCCACTTTATGCGGAAAGATTGCAAAAGTCGCTCACCACAGTCGGCGTTGAAAATTTCTCGATCGTGCTGCCCGATGGCGAAATTCACAAAAACTGGCAGACGCTCAATTTAATCTACGATCAGCTCATCGAGAAAAGATGCGAGCGCAAGACGACACTTATTGCCCTCGGCGGCGGTGTGGTCGGTGACATGACCGGCTTTGCCGCTGCTACGTATCAACGCGGCGCGCCGTATATTCAAATTCCAACAACGCTTCTCGCGCAAGTCGATTCTGC
>JANOLP010000282.1:0-7835 GCA_031419835.1 Pseudomonadota bacterium
GCCGATCGCAAACGCTTTGTCGAATTTTTGAACAATGAACTTGGTACAGAAAAAGTCGGCGAGGCTGAAACCTATCTCGAAGAGCCTTTACGCTTGCTGCTTCATCTGATCATGAGTTTGCCAGAGTACCAATTAGGATAATTTGTTGAAAAACTACTGCGGTGCCCGTCTGTGTCGTTGCGCGGTGCTCGGAATCCTCATGTACATTGAGTACATTCCGATTCCTGCGCGCCGCACGCCTCGCATCCAGGCATCCTCGCTACGTTTTTAAACAAATTTTTTAAGGAATGAAGATGAATAACGATAACTATTTTGGTCAACGAATAAGCCGCAGAGCCTTACTGGGCGCGGGTCTTGGCACTATCGGTTTGAACGGCGCGCGGATGTTGGGCGTGCCGTTAGCATTGGGACAAGTTGCCCAGGCGCTGGCGGCGGATGCAGCGAGCAAAGATCGCATCCTCGTCGTAGTCGAACTATCCGGCGGCAACGATGGCTTAAATACGCTGGTGCCTTACGGCGACGATATGTATTACAAACATCGCCCGACGCTCGGCATCAAGCCCGATAAGCTGCGCAAGATCGACGATCATTTCGGCTGGAATTCCGGCATGGCTGGTTTCGAGAAATTGTATAAAGACGGCAAGCTTGCCGTGATTCACGGTTGCGGTTACGACCAGCCGTCGTTTTCGCATTTCACGTCGATGGCTTATATGCACACGGCGGCGCCGAACAGCGGCGAGGAATACGGCTGGGTCGGCCGTCTTGGCGATGTGTTGCAGCCGAAAACGGCGGCGAATTTCATCGTCAATATCGATGCGACGCAATCCTTGGCGGTGAAAAGTCATGTGCACGTGCCGGTCGTGTTCGATGAGCCGGAGCGCTTCACGCGCAAGGGAAGTTTCCAAGAAAAGCCTTTGTTTGATACCGTGGCGCAAACCGATAATGACGCGAATGCGTCCCGTGCGTTTTTGCGCGAAGCAGCGAAAAGCGCCATCGACGCCTCGGCCTTGGTGCGCGACGCGTGGACAAAATATCGCACGCCGGTAGATTACGGAATTGCGCCGATGGGTTTGAACAAAGTGACCTCGCTGATCGATGCCGGCATGCCGACGCGTTTGTACTACACCGGTTACCGTAACAACGCATTCGACACCCATGTGCAGCAGCCGGACCTGCATGCACGCTTGCTCACCTACGTTTCCGACGCGATCATGGGCTTTATGCGCGATTTGGAGCGTATCGGCAAAGCGGACAACGTCTCGATTCTGGTGATGTCCGAGTTCGGCCGCCGTGTACCGGAGAACGCCAATCTAGGAACCGATCATGGTACGGCGAACTATATGTTCATGGTCGGCAAGCACGTGAAGGGCGGCCATTACGGCAAGCCGGTTGACTTAACGAAGCTGGATTCCGGCGACAATTTGATTCACACGACAGATTTTCGTCGCGCCTATGCAACGTTGACTAAGGGCTGGATGGGTTACACCGACACGGCCAAGATATTGAAATCGGAGTTTGAGCCGTTTCCGATTTTTGCTTGATAGACGGCGGGTAAGTTAGCGCACGTTGCATGAATAGCCGCTGCCCCTCACCCTGCACCCTCTCCCCGGAGGGGCGAGGGGAAAAACTCCCCCACCCGCAGGCTCGATAAATTGATTGATGAACTTGGCGCGCTGGGGTTGGTCTAGAACAATCTGCTAGACTTTGGTCATTTCGTTAACAATAACAGCCATGTTCTGTAGAAATTTGTTGCTTATCGCCGCCTCGTTTATCGTGGGCGCCGTTGCCTACGCCGCGGAGGTTCAAGAGCTCGAACAAGAAGTCGTGGTCGGCAAGCGCGAGCGCGATATTCCGCGACTGGGTTACCAAACACCTGAGGTATTCGATCCCTTTACCGATATTTTGTGGCAAGGCGGTTACCGCGACTATCCGCCGTCGGAAATTCCCGAGGGCTTGAAGTATGCCACCGCGATGGCTCGCACCGCCAAGCTTGGGCGCATCGCTGTATGTGCCGATGCGTTTTACTGGCCGTTCTCGCACACCATGAAGACCTCGGAGCCGCCCGGCATTGATATCGAGATCGTGCGCCGCATCGCCAAGCGTCACGACTGGCGCATCGAAATGATGTGGGCGCCGAACACCATTTCCCGTGGCGGCGTCGGTGCGGCATTCAAGAAGGGCATCGACCGCGGCTATTGCGATGTGTTTCTCGGTTTGGTCATCACCGGGGACGATCACCACATGGAAGGCCACCAAATGGTTTTCACCCAGCCCTATATCGGAATGGGTTTCGTGCTCGTTACTCAGGGCAAGGCGAAAGGCATGAAAACCTTGGAAGAGGTAGTCAAAGCCAACCTCAAAATCGGCGTGCCGGCGTTCTCGCCGATGTACGATTATGTGAAATCGAAGGGCATTCCCTACGAATCTTACGCGCTGAACTTCCGCTTGGTCGACGCTTTCGTTAAAGGCGAGGTCGACGCCGCGATGGTATGGGAACCGGGATTGCCGGTCGCGAAGAAGGAGAAGGGCTATGACATCAAAGCGGTGCCCGGCTATGTGCCGGTCGCCGGCCAACGCTGGAATGGCGCTTGGGGCGTGAAAGGCAAAGAGTCGGAGTTTCTTGAATTCCTTGATACGGAGTTAGTCAAAATGATTGGTAATGGCGAGTTAAAGCAAATCGTGGAAAGTTATGGCCTCAACTACTACCCACCGTTCGTAAACTGATGGAAAACCGAAGCGTTTGGGTGTTTGTCATGTTCGCGCTGAGCGCTCTCAGCGCGCTGCCGAAATTCGCGTACAGCGCCGATGTTCAGCAGCTTGAAACCGAAACTGTCGTCGGCAAAAAGCAAAAATGGGATCCGAAAAAAACCCATCCCGAAGTGTTCGATCCGGTCAACAATGAGCGTTGGCGCGCGGGTTTTCGCGAATCGTTCACGACGGAAATTCCCGAAGAACTCAAGAAGGTCGATGCGCTCACGCGCATCCGTGCGATGAAGCGCATCGTCGCCTGCGCCGATGGTTGGTACTTTCCGTTTTCGCGCACCGCGCCGAAATCGGAAGCGCCCGGCATCGATATTGATATCGTGCGCGATATCGCCAAGCGTCACGATTGGAAGCTGGACATCGTTTGGGCTAATTCCGGTATTAGTTTGTCCTACGCGTTTTCGGCGACGATCGATAAAGGCTATTGCGATTTCTTCGTCGGCTTGGTTCATTCCGATGAAAATGACGACGTGCGCGACCATCAATTGGTCTTTACCAAGCCCTATCTCGGCGTTGGATTCGTCTTGGCGGTGCAAGGCAAGGCCGCGAAGGTGAAGACTTTGGCGGAGATCAAAGAAAAAAAACTTAAAGTCGGCGTGCCGATGTTGAGTCCGATGGAAGAATATGTCCGAACCAACAAAATGGAATATGAACTATACAGCCAGAGCCATGGACTGATCGACGGCATGGTCAAGCACGAAGTGGATGCGGCGATGATGTGGTCTGGCGCCCTGGCGGTTGCGAAGAATGATTTCGACGTCGAGTTTGATGTCGCCTCGGATTACATCCCGCAGCCGGGCCAGCGTTGGAACGGCGTGTGGGTCGTGAAAGAAAAAGAAACGCAGCTCAAAGCGTTTCTCGATGACGAATTACAAACGATGCTGAAGCAAGGCAAAATTCAAAGCATCGTCGAGAGTTATTACATGCCGTTTTATGAGCCGTTCGTTAACTAAAATTATTGCAATAAGGACATAACGATGAAAAAAATATTACCGCTGTCGAGCCTCGCCCTCTTAGCCGTATTGTCGCAGAGCGCTGCCGCGATCGAGGGGACGGTGCTGTGGAACAATGCGAAATGCGGTGTTAACGTGATTGCGACCGACGGCGGATTCACATTTAACCAGCAAGTTTCGGCGGGCGAACTGTCAGCGGGTGATACGCTCGAAGGTGCGCTTAACGTGGCGGAAAAAACCACTAGTTTCTCGAATTTGACCACCGGGAAAAAGCTGATGATGTGGGTAGCGCGCTATTCGACCAGCAAGAAAATTGTTTTAGACCGTGTCCCGCCAAGTTGTCGTACGGAGGAACTGGCGAATTTGAACTAAACGTCGTTTCACGTCCGCTTTCAATTCAAATTCGCCCGATGATCGCTATACATTGAATCTAAAGTGCATGACGTCGCCATCCTTTACGACGTATTCCTTTCCTTCCAAGCGCATCTTTCCCGCCTCTTTGGCGCCCTGCTCGCCTTTGAGTGCGACGTAGTCATTGAACGCGATGACTTCAGCGCGAATGAAACCTTTCTCGAAATCGGTGTGAATCACGCCGGCAGATTGTGGCGCGGTGGCGCCGATCGGAATGGTCCACGCGCGTACTTCTTTTTCGCCGGCGGTGAAATAGGTTTCTAATCCAAGCAGCATATAGGCACCGCGTATTACGCGGTCCAGACCGGGTTCTTCCATGCCGGCGTCCGCGAGAAATATTTTCTTGTCTTCGTCACTTAGGTCGGAAATCTCCGCTTCCAGCGCGGCGCATACGGCGACTACCGGCGCGTTTTCTTTTTTTGCGTAAGCGACGACTTGATCGAGCAATGGATTTTTATCGAATCCGTGTTCTTTCACATTCGCAATGTAGAGCGCGGGCTTGGCCGTGAGAAAAAACATCGGCTTCAATAATTTCATTTCCTCGGCGTCGAAGCCCATCGCGCGCACCGGCGTGCCTTGATCGAGCTGAGTCTTTACTTTCTCGAGCAAAGCCGCGAGCTTTATCGCTTCTTTATCGCCGGAACGCGTGTTTTTGCCGACGCGCAAAATCGCTTTATCGACCGATTGCAAATCGGCAAGTGCTAATTCGGTGTGAATCACTTCGATGTCATCGATCGGGCTGACTTTTCCGGCAACGTGAATGACATTGTCGTCTTGAAAGCAACGCACCACGTGGGCAATGGCGTCGGTCTCGCGGATATTCGCGAGAAATTGATTGCCTAGCCCCTCGCCTTTCGATGCGCCCGCAACCAAGCCCGCGATGTCGACAAATTCGACAATCGCCGGAATAATTTTCAGCGGCTTGGCGATATTCGCCAGCGCGCCGAGGCGCGGATCGGGCACTTCGACGACGCCGACATTCGGCTCGATAGTGCAGAAGGGATAATTTTCGGCGGCGATGCCGGCGTTGGTGAGAGCGTTGAACAGCGTCGATTTTCCGACGTTGGGCAAGCCGACGATGCCACATTGCAAACTCATTTTTTTTCCTCGATTGGATCCGCGTCCGCTTTCGGACGCGTGTGTAATTTCAACATCGCTGCTTGCAAATCGCCGCTTGCAATCTGCGGAAATATTTGCAGCGAGCGCGTGATACTTTCTTCAATCAGCGCGCGTTCCTCGGCACGCGGTGGCTGCAGCACATAGCCGATCACCGCATCGCGATCGCCCGGATGGCCAATACCGATGCGCAACCGCCAAAAATCTTGCGCGCCTAACTGGGCAACGATGTCCTTCAATCCGTTGTGGCCACCATGGCCGCCACCCTGCTTCATCTTCACTGTGGCCGGCAGCAAATCCAACTCATCGTGAACCACCAAAATCTCTTCCGGCACAATTTTGTAAAACGTCGCAAGCGCCTGCACCGCGCGGCCGCTGGCGTTCATAAATGTCATCGGTTGTAACAACCAAATATCGTGGCTGCTCAAACTCAAACGCGCGGCGTTGCCGTGAAATTTCTTCTCCGGCTTGAGCGAAATCCGTTCGTTCGCGCAGAGTTCGTCGATCCACCAAAAGCCGGCGTTGTGGCGCGTTTTCGCGTACTCGCTGCCGGGATTGCCGAGGCCGACGATTAGTTTAATTGACATGGCATTAATTTAAACGCAAACATTCGCTGGCCTGCGAAGCAGTACCAGAGCGGCTTTCCAGGCATGCCTGCCACAAAGCAATCGGAGAGCGGACGCGGACGCGATGTGTGACATAAATAAAACATATGTCATTCTGAGCGTAGCGAAGAATCTGCTTTTCGCTGCGACGCAATCGCCGATAACAGCAGATTCTTCGCTGCGCTCAGAATGACATGTTGGTTTTGCGCAGGCCAACACAATGACATAAGAAATAAAAAAATTGCCCGCCCGGCGAACCGGAGCGGGCAACAGCAACAAAGAACCGTTGATGACGATTATTTCTTTTTCTCTTCTTTCTTGGCCGGTGTTTTCGCGCCGGCTTTGTCGTCGACTTTGTCTTTCGCAGCCTGGGCGGTAGCCGGTACGTCGGCAGCGGCGATTGCGGCAACTTCTTCCTCTGCGGCGACGGCTCTGGGGATAATGATCGTCGCGACGACTGGATTTTCCATCTTCACTCTGGCGACGATCTCAACGCCGGCCGGCATCGGCATATCTTTCACATGCATCGAATGGCCAGCGACCAAGTTGCCCAAATCGACCTGAATGAATTCCGGCAAGTCTTTCGGCAAGCAAATTACATCGATTTCGTTCAACACATGGCTGACCAAACCACCCGCCAATTTGACGCCCGGTGCCACGTCGTCGTTAATGAAGTGCAGCGGCACTTTCATGTGAATCTTGGTGTTGGCGTCAATGCGCTGAAAATCCACGTGGTTGACGATTTGACGGAACGGATGACGTTGCACATCGCGCAGCAACACTTGCAGATCGGCGCCGTCCAGCTTCATCGTTAAAATGGACGAGTGAAATGCTTCCGCGCGCAGCTTGTGGAAAATTTCGTTGTGGTCGACTTCGACCGCCATGGGTTTCTCGCTACCACCGTACAAAATACCGGGAACGCGACCGGCGATACGCAGGCGGCGGCTCGCACCCGTGCCCTGTGTCTTCCGGCTTGTTGCATTGATTTCGATTTTCATTGACTACTCCAAAAATGGTTCAACCGCGACCAGTTGACCCGTTACATTTGGCTGATTTGCATCAGCCACCAAAAAATTTTACTCGACGAACAGCGAACTGACCGAATCGCCTTCGCTAATGCGGCGCATGGTTTCCGCGAGCAACGGCGCCACGGTAAGTTGGCGAATTCGTTTGCACGCTTGCGCCTCGGCACTCAGCGGAATGGTATCGGTGACGACTAACTCGTCCAACGCGGAATTGCTGATGCGCTCGATGGCCTTGCCCGACAACACCGGATGAACACAGTAGGATACAACTTTCTTCGCGCCTTGCTCTTTCAGCGCGTGCGCGGCTTCGCACAGCGTGTTGGCGGTGTCGACCAAATCGTCGACGATCAAGCAGGTGCGATCTTTCACGTCACCGATTACGTTCATCACTTGCGACTCGTTCGGCTTCGGACGGCGTTTATCGATGATGACCAAATCCGCATCGTCGACGCGCTTCGCAATCGCGCGGGCACGCACCACGCCGCCGACGTCGGGCGAAACAATCACGGCGTTTTCGTATTTGTGTTTCCACATATCTTCCAGCAACACTGGCGTGCCGTAGATATTGTCGACGGGAATATCGAAAAATCCCTGAATCTGATCGGAATGTAAATCCATCGTCATCACGCGATCGGAGCCGACGCTGGAGAGCATATTCGCGACCATCTTAGCCGTAATCGGCACGCGCGAAGAGCGCGGACGGCGGTCTTGCCGCGCATAGCCGAAATACGGAATCGCCGCGGTGATGCGCCCGGCGGATGCACGCTTCAGCGCATCGACCATGACCAGCAATTCCATCAAATTATCGTTCGATGGATTGCAGGTGGATTGCAACACAAACACGTCTTTGCCGCGCACGTTCTCCAAAATCTCAACCCTGATCTCACCGTCGCTAAAACGTCCGACCGTGGCGCGTCCGAGCGCAATGCCAAGGTGGTGCGCAACGGCATCCGCGAGTTTTG
>JANOLP010000283.1:0-2119 GCA_031419835.1 Pseudomonadota bacterium
CCAGACAATGCCCTATGGCGGCCCCGCATCCGCATTCGCGACGTGCGGCATTTCACACCAGCGAGTCTTCAAATCGATCAATGATCAGGGTGGCATTAATGGGCGCAAGATCAAGCTCATCAGTCTCGACGATGAGATGACGCCACCGAAGACGGTCGAGCAAGTACGTCGCTTGGTCGAGCGAGACAACGTCCTACTCTTGTTCGGCGTGCTCGGACCGGGTGCGCTATCCATCCTCGATTACGTCGATAGAAAGAAAGTGCCGTTCCTATTCCCTTCCGGTGCGGCTCGAAAATTCCATCAGCCGGACAAACATCCTTGGACGATGGGTTGGTTACCCCCATTTGAATTCGAGGGACGGATGTTCGCGCGGTTTATTCTCAAAGAACGCCCAAATGCGAAGATCGGCATCCTGTGGGAAAACAACGACATGGGTCGAGAAGAGCTGGACGGAGTCAAACTGGAATTGGGAGATCGTGCTTCTAAAATGATTGTTGCCGAAGCGAGTTACCTATTAACCGACCCCACAGTGAATTCACAAATCATCTCACTAAAGGGGGCGGGCGCCGATACCGTGATCAGTATCGCGACACCGAAATTCGCCGCACAAGCGATCCGCAAGATCCACGACATGGGCTGGCATCCGCTGCATCTCATCGCTTATTCCGGCTCAGGGCTCAACGTATTGGAAATGGCCGGACTTGAAAAATCGAAGGGACTGATCTCGGCCTATTTCGCGAAGACCGTTACGGATCCCGTCATGCGAAATGATGAAGATGTAAAGCAATACTACGCCTGGAAAGCAAAGTTTTATCCCGAAGGCAATATCAACGACGGCTGCATCGATTACGGCTATACACAGGCACATCTGTTGATTCAAGTGCTCAAGCAATGCGGTGACGATCTGACGCGGGAAAACGTCATGCGGCAAGCGCAGAGTTTGCACAATGTGCGATTGCCGCTATTGGTGCCAGGAATTACGATCAACACCAGCCCAACGGACTATCGGCCGATCGAGGCGATGCAATTTCAGCGCTTCGATGGGCACCAGTGGATCTTCTTTGGTGAGTTGATGACCGAAAAATAGCCTTCTCGCGACCGTCAACTCGCGAGTAGCAAGCCGACACTTAGTTGGAAAAACAACGCACACAAAGGGTCAATTTTTCAACGGCATGTTTTAGTTGATGGTCCGATTTGGAGCCAACTCTGACAGAACGAATCGAGCATAGCCGGCATTCAGCTCAAAAACGGAGTCGATGAGTGCCGGAATACGTGTCGACGTCGCCGGAATTGGTGTTCAAGTCCACCGGAATACGCACCTGGAGAATTCAGGCAAAGCGTCCGAAATCGCCGGCGTCGCGATGGGTGCCATCGACGCACCATCCACACCTTAATCACCCGAAAAGTCACCGCGCCGGTGTTGTTCGACGAGACGCCCATCGGCCTGCGCCGACGCCGCACTATGGCCGGGGGACTCGCACGTTTAGAAACGTTGGTTGCGAATTCTTCATTGACTAAGCAAACCGGCACCCCAACATTGGACATCATCGCCGCCGTCGTCGCGCTCGATTACTTGCGCTTCCGTTTTCCCGATGCAACGTGGATGCCGACCACGCGCGTCCTCAATGAGTTCGCGAAAAAATGGCGTGCGCGGGCGTCGTTTGAGATTATTACGCCGCGATAAGCGGCGCCATTAGCGAGCGGGCATCGGAAACGGCGCGGCATCGCCGGTGCTAACAGAATCGAAAGCGTATGCGCCGCCCTTTTCGACCGCACGGCGATAGGCGGGGCGCGCCTGCATATGGGCGAGATAGTCGCGCAGCTTAACGTGGCGTTCAGTGAGGAGCCCGCCGTATGCGGCAAATTCCAGTGGAAATACCATCTGCACATCGGCGGCGCTGAATTCCGTTCCGGCGAGATGCGCGCTTCGGCCAAGTTCGGCCTCAACCAAATCCAATTCTTCGCCGATCATCGCCTCGACGCGCGTCAGCATTGCCTTCGCCGCCTCACCGACGCGGATGAGATAAAGTCGCGCAACCATGTGCAACATGATGGTGCCCTCGGCAAAGTGCATCCAAAATAAATAGCGGACATGCTCATTCGAACCACGCTGCGGCAC
>JANOLP010000284.1:0-1992 GCA_031419835.1 Pseudomonadota bacterium
CAGGCGAGCAGCGCGTTTGCCGCCCAACTCGATCAATTGATTGAGCTGCAGTGTTGAGGTGCGGGTTTCTTTGCGCAAATCCTCCTGCAAAAATGCGAGTTCCGGATTGGGCCGCGCCCCGCCTTGAATGACGGCGCCTTCCGTCGCTTGCAACTCACGAACCGCGACGGCAAGATCGGCGTTAGACCGCAACGCCAATTCTTCCGCCAAGGGCAACGTCATGATTCCCGAATCGTCGCCACGGCCGCTCGCCGTGTTTGCGGCGGCGCTCGATTCCCCGGCCTGCGCGAATGCAGAAATATTTAGAAATGCCAAAAAGCTAAAGAGCGCAACAAATCTGTCGAGTGTAAATAAACCCATCGAATTCTCCGTGGTGGTTCTACGAAAAAGAATTCGGCAAGGCGCGTGCGTCTACGACGCAGAGGTACTAAGAGGAACTAATTAGACTGGCCGCCTCGCCGATTAAGCGAAGCCGAACCATTTCGGACGTTCGGGTTTTGAAGAAAATAACGTGAGGTGGAACGATGGCGCAGGAGTGAGCGTAAAACTCGAACCGTCAAAATTCAACGCGGTTATTCCACCGCACAATGCAATCGCCCCGGCGGCGTGGCAGACGCCGCAATCTATATCAAAACTGCTTGTCTTGCTGCCGTCGCTGGGCTCAATTTTTTTAGTCGATGAATCTTGTTGATGTTTGTGGACGTGATGACCGACGTGATCCGCCACCGCTTCGGCTTCATGCTCGCAGTAGGCAGAGACGGCGCCCCAGGCAAGCTGGAGCGGCACCACTAACATCAAAAACACGATGAGCCGCGCTGTCATGGGTCAAAGCTTATCAGCGTTAGATGGCCAGCGTCCAGCAAATTTTCAAATTAATTGCAGCATCCATGCCAGAAGCCGCATGGATACTCGCTCGTGGCCATGCCTATGCCACGAGGCAAGCAGGGAGCGCCTGCTAGGCCGATTGATCTTTCTTTTCCATTGCGCGCTTGTGCGCCATCAAGCCCATCAAGCGCCGGTCGCGCCATTTCGACCGAGCGCCGATGTCCGCAACTTGCATATATTGACGTCGTTCTTTTTCGATTTTCGCGAGTAACTCGTCACTCCACGGCCGCGCATTGGATTGTTCCGAGCGATCCATTTCGTAAATCATCGGGCCGAAGCGGCGGGAGTAATCGGCGATGCCGCCGGGCGCGTTGAGATCGCCCACTTCGAACGGGCCGATGAACGACCAGCGCAGGCCGAGACCCTCTTTCAAGCATTTGTCCAAATCTTCCACGCCAACGTAACCGTCATCCACCAAGCGATAGGCTTCGGCCATCAGCGCCCACTGCAAGCGATTGAGAATGAATCCCTGGGTTTCCTTGTGCATCATGATGGGCTTTTGTCCGACGGCGAGCATCAAATCATAAGTGCGCTGCGCGACTTCCGGCGCAGTGAAAGGCGCAGGCGAGACCTCGACCAGCGGAATCAGATACGGCGGATTCACTGGGTGAGCAACCAAGCAACGATGCCGGCCTGTGACTTCCGTCGCAAATGCGGATGTCATAAATGTCGACGTGGAGCTAGCGAGAATGGTATTGGGTGCGGCAGCGGCGTCCATCTCAGCAAAAATATGTTTTTTAACATCGACATTTTCTAGCGTGCTTTCTTGCGCGTAAGCCGCGCCCTCCAACACTTCTTTCAGCGTTTTCGCCACGGTCATGCGCGAGCGAATCACGCTTGGCGATTCGGAAATTAATCCGAATTCTTGTAAATCTTTAAGGCTGCTTTCAACCGTCTCAAGAGACTTGACGACGGTTTCCGGATTGGAATCGTACAGCATCACGGGATACCCGGCGCGAGCGAAGACGATGGCCCACGCACGGCCGACGAGGCCAGCGCCAACGATTGCGATTTTTTCCATTTGATGAATTCCTAAAGTAGGATTAGACAAGCAGTTTAAATGAGGCGATGAAAATCCGCAGATTGCAATCAGCCGAGCGTTTCGAC
>JANOLP010000285.1:0-8424 GCA_031419835.1 Pseudomonadota bacterium
CAAAAAAGCAATTCGTCGTGAATCTGGTCGACGAAGGCATCGCCGAAAAAATGCACGGCACAGCCGTCATCGCGCCCACCGAATTAAGCGAAATAGAGTTGGTCGATTTCACCACCACGCCATCGCAACGCGTCGCGCCACCGCGCATCACCGAATCACCGGTGTCGTTCGAATGCACACTGCACACGCAACTGGATTTCAAAACCCGCCGCTTAATGATCGGCCAAATCGAGTGGATGCACGTGCGCGATGGAATCATCGATCCGAGCAACATGCGGCGAATCGATAACGCCTATCGCCCGGTTGGCCGCTTGTACGCTAATCGCTACTGCCGCACGCGCGACGAATTTCAGCTTGATAATAGCGGTTATGCGGAAATCGCGGCGAAGTTTGCGAAGTAGGGACCGAGCCAGGTGCCTCGTGGATAGCGGCTCTTGGCATGGCATATCTGGAGAACCGCATTCGATCTGATTTTGCGAGCAATCAACCAGCGAAAATTATTGTCTTTCATCAAGTAGAAATGCCCAACATTCCACCCATTGCACCCTGGCCAGCTACAAGAGACGCGGCAGCCTCACAGATGCTTTGGCTCGCGGATGCGTACGCCGAGGGAGCTCAGGTGCTCTGCGATTCTATGGCGAACGACGACTACACGCGTCAGTACACAAACACTAGGGTCATAATGCATCTTTGCCACCACGCTACCGAACTGTTCTTTAAGGGAGCCATTTCGTTCAGTACCAAAAAACTCCCCGCTCCAACGCATCGCTTGGATAAGCTTTACAATGAATATCAATTCCACTACCCGCTTGAGAAGCACAAGATCGACCTGCCGTTTCCACTAGAAGTCCTCAATCCCCAACGAAGCCTATTTCCTGAATTGTTGGATGAGCACGCCGGGCCTTATGACCAGCGCTTTCGCTACCCTACAGACGTATCGGGAGAACCATTCCAAGAAACGGAGCAGTTCGACGTAGTTGCATACCAGCAAGCGATCGACCGCTTTCGTTCCGGCCTCAATCACATGGTTGCGAGGATCGATTTTGGATGGAAGTAGAGCATGCGTAGGGTGCGCACGCGGAATATTCCCTACGCTCTGCCAATTTCAAATCCGCGTGCGCGGAGCGCACCCTACATTTCTTGCCATTCCACGAGCCGGGTGGATACTGCCTCGTGGCATGGCATGCCTGAAAAGCCGCTCCTTACTTGGCTCTCAGCCATGCCACATTTTTATTTCAATTACTTCGCCGCCGCCAAGCGTTTCAAACCCTGCCGATCGATCTTATCCGTACCGGTTTTCTGCAACGCATCGAGATAAAAAAATCGTCGCGGATACTTGTATGGCGTAAGTTGGCCTTTCACAAAATCTTGCAGCGTTCGCGTGGTGCCATCGTCTTGCGCAACGCCGGAACGCAACACAACAAACGCCGCAAGCGTCATCAATCGATTTTCTTCTTCGATGCCCAATACGGTGCATTCCTGCACGGACGGATGCTCGGCGAGGCAGCGCTCAACTTCGAGCGGGTAGACCCACTCGCCGCTGACTTTGATTAAGTCGTCAACGCGGCCTTCGAAAAAATAAAACCCTTCTTCGTCTAAGCGAAAACGATCGCCGGTGTAAATCCAACCTTCGCGCATGGTCTCGGAGGTTTTGTCGGGGCGATTCCAATACAGCGGCGCTTGCGAATCGCCGCGCACCCACAGGACGCCCGATTCGCCGGGGCCCAGAATTTTTCCATCAGGATAGGTGAGTTTGATTTCGTAAAGGGTGCGCGTTGCGCGCCATACAATTCGAGCCAAGCCACATGGGTGTTGTTTCGTGGCGCGCATGCCCGGCACGTTTAGGATCGATGACGACTATTTTCTTACCGAACTCGACCGCTGACTATTTGCGACTGTCCAGTCGTAATCGAGAAAATTCAGTTGATAGTCGGTCGGAATTTTCTCCGGTGCGTAGCGATTGATATAGTCGATTAAAGTCGGGGCAGGGCTCGGCGCAAAATCCTCACTATAAAAACGCAAGATTTCGTTGACGTGCACCTGTCGATCCGCGTGGTCGATTTTCAAATTTTCTGGGCGCGCAAAAAACTTTAACGCCTCCGTTTCCAGTTGCTGATCAAGGCCATCGCCCTTGAACGGCTGACGTGGCAACTGCGGACAGGACACGGCGCTGCAATTCAATGCGAAATGCACACGCGGCTCATCGAGTTTGCGGATGATGTCATTTTCGTACGCGTAAAGGCTCATGGGCTTGCCGCCTATGTTAAATTTTTTCAGCACAAAGAACTTGAGTTTTTTCAGCCCGGCGTGGGTCTGCGGAATGCCGACGTCGATGACGTTATACATGGAGAGCGCGTTATAGCTATTGATGTAGTGCGCGAGGCGATCGTTCGAGCTCGTGAACGATTCCGCTGGGGTGTTGGCGATGAACACAACGTAGCGATCCAGATCTACTCGCTCTTTCTCCAATGCCGCGAAATCGACTTCGCCACGATCATTGACGAACCGCCGCAACACGCGCTCATAACCGGCGAGCGAGGCCGAGGCATCGAGCATATCGGTTTTGGGAATCGGCGCTAACGTCGAACACGCCGCTAAAGTAAGCAGCAACCCGAGGACGACAATTCGCGGCGCAAATTGGCGATACTTATCCATGTTGGGTACTCCTGTTATTTTGCCGGGTGCGGCCGCGTTTGAGTTTGCGCGGATATTCCGTCGGCGGCGGAATTTGCAATGTCGTTTCGTTAGTTTCGCCTTTAAGTGGATTCCAGTTGCGCAATTCGCCCTGCCGATAAAATTTCAATGGCCGCAAAATAAACGCATCGCGCTTCGCGTTGTGCATGCACATGCTGATCGGCCCATCTGAAGTGATAGTCATGAAAATACAACTCTCAATACGATCGCGCTCCAACTGGCAGGCGTCCATAAAGTTGTGCACGAACAACGACAGCTTATGCACCTTACCGCGCGCGGCGATCAAATCCTTGCGCGCGCGCCATAAAAATCGCGCGAGCCAGGTGGCGCTAGGCCACCAAAGGCTAGGCTGACGCAACAATGCGAGCGCAAATGCGCGCGCACCTGCCGCGCGGTCGCGACGATCGAATGCGACGTCGGCGGTTTGATTCATTACCTTGACGGCTAGGTCAGCGTTATCCAATCCGTCGTAGAGTTTGCCGTTGATGACAAACGTAAACCCATAGCGATTGCAACGGTGATGACCGCCCAATAGCGCGTCGAAGGAAAGCGCCGTGCCGGCGCCCGCGCGAATGCGGGCGACAGTATTTTCGATATCGATTGCATCTTGACGCTGGCGCAAGACACCGCGGCCTGTATCGGCTTGCAGTTGAAACGAGGCGAAGCTCACGACGTCGGTAACACTGGCAAAGAATTTCACCAGTTCCGGCACATCATCAAAATTTCCAGCGAACAGCGTCGTATTGAATATGACCGCCAGATTGAGCCCTCGTACGCGCTTGATGTATTCGTGGCGAACCACATTCAATTCGCGCTCATTGCGAAATCCCTTGCGGCCTTGCGTCATGTCGACGTGAAACGCGACATCGACTAAACCGGCGGCGCTGAGTTCGGCGAGCAAGTCCCGCGTCGCCAAAATGCCATTGGTGAATAGTGCGGGACGCATTCCTTTTTCGGCGATATAGCGAACAATCTCAATCAATTCGTCCCGCCGGCGCAAGGTCGGATCGCCACCCGTCACTTGTACATCGGTACGCGGACCGTAATGCGCGTAGATTAAATCAACGCGACGAAGAATCTCCTCTAGCGGCAAGTCATGCACCGCTTGCGAGTGTTCCGACAAATAACACAAGGTGCAATCCAGATTGCAGCGCTGCGTGATTTCTAACGCCACGCAACCGACCGCCCAGCGCTTACCGGCAGTCTGCTTCGGGAGCCACAAATCGTTGTGCAGCAAACGAGATCGTATGAGATCGCTACGTTTATTCGGATCCGGAATGTGCGTGTCCGGGAGCCACGCATTTATTTCCCCAGCACTCAGAAAAGATGAACAGGCCATAGTATCGACTTAGACAAGCTTCCAACGCTATCCTTACGATACCAATCATCCGCCTGAAACACCGCGCCCCGCTTTCCTCTCCAGGCGATGACAATATCGGGCCTAGCCAGCGTGTGCAGATTTCACGTCATGCCACGAGCCGTATGAATGCTGCCTTGTGGCATGGCATGCCTGAAACGACTCACCATCATTGGTTCTCAAGCAAGCCTAATTTATTCTGGATTGCCTCGTAGGTGCTGCCAACCGCTTCAAACCCTGCCGATCAATCTTATCCGTCCCGGTTTTCTGTAACGCATCGAGATAAAAAAATCGTCGCGGATACTTGTATGGCGTGAGTTGGCCTTTCACAAAATCTTGCAGCGTTCGCGTGGTGCCATCGTCTTGCGCAACGCCGGAACGCAACACAACAAACGCTGCGAGCGTCATCAATCGATTTTCTTCTTCGATACCCAACACGGCGCATTCCTGCACGGACGGATGCTCGGCGAGGCAGCGTTCGACTTCCAACGGATAGACCCATTGGCCGCTGACTTTGATTAAATCGTCGACGCGGCCTTCGAAGAAATAAAAACCTTCGTCGTCCAAGCGAAAACGATCGCCGGTGTAAATCCAACCATCGCGCATGGTCTCGGCGGTTTTGTCGGGGCGATTCCAATACAGCGGCGCTTGCGAATCGCCGCGCACCCACAGGACGCCCGATTCGCCGGGGCCCAGAATTTTTCCATCGGGATCGGTGAGTTTGATTTCGTAGCCGGGCACGCGCATGCCGCTCGCGCCGATGGTTTGTTTCCCAGGACGATTCGATAAGTAAATGTGCAGCACTTCCGTTGAGCCGAGCCCTTCGATAATCGAATGGCCGTAGCGCTGTTTCCATTCTCGATACAGTTCGCCGGAAAGCGTCTCAGCAGCAGAGAGGCACAGGCGCAAACTCGACAGGTCGCGCGCCTCCGAACCCGTATGCGCGACGAGTGCGTTGTACAAGGTCGGCAAGCCGAACAACATCGTTGGCCGATGTCGCTCAATGGTATCGAACACCGTTTGCGCATCGGGCCGGCCGGGCAGCAGTACAGTCGTCGCGCCGACAGAAAATGGAAACGTCAGCGAATTACCAAAACCATAGGCGAAGAAAATTTTCGGCGGTGAAAAAACAATATCGTCCGCGCGAATTCCTAACACGCCTTCGCCGTAAGCGCGATGGGTATACGGCGCGTCATGATGCAAATGCACCACGCCTTTCGGCCGCCCGGTCGAGCCGGAGCTATACATCCAAAATGCCATCTCGTCGCGATGCGTGTCGGCTTCGGCCAATTGATAGGAATGAGGCGCGAGCCAATCATCCCAATCATGCGCGGCAGCGAGTCCGAGGTTCGGCGCATCTTTCGTTTCGCCGACAACAATCGCATGGCGCAAGCGCGACGCGCCAACCGATTCGTGACCCAGCAGCGATGCCAATTCGCCGCTGATAATCGCCACTTCCGCGCCGCAATCTTGCAAATAAAAACCGACCAATTCCGCAGGCGACAAAGTGTTGATCAACACCGGCACAAAGCCGGCGCGCATCGCACCGAAAATTGCCGCGACGTATTCCGGCGTGTCGTGCATTAACAGCAAAACGCGGCTGCCGCGCACCAAGCCCATTGCAGATAAGCCGTTTCCGGCGCGCGAGGCCAGTTTGCATAGTTCGCCATAGGAAACGCTACGCTCGCCGCATAAGATTGCAGTTTTCTCCACACGATTTTTCGCGAGGTTGTCGAACAAAATTCGTGAGCAGTTGTAATGCTCCGGCAACGTGAAATTGATTTCCGCGCCTGCGCCACAAGTGCGATCAAACGGATCGAAAACATGATGCGAGTTCGCCGGAAACTCGCCGTTATTTCTCGTGTCGACAACGCAAGTCATAAATTTCGGCGCCGTTTGCGCCAGCCGCTCGTCACTAATGCGGCCGCTTCGGATCGCATAGTCGTAAGCGAGTTGGGTTGGCGTGAAATGCATTTTGTCCGCCATGCGCTCATACCAAAACGAACTTGAATTCGCCGCTGCAATAATTTTCTCCACGATCGGCCGGCGCGCTGCTTCGTACGCGACAAGCGCCGCGCAAACATCATCGCCCGCGTCGGCAAACGCACGATCGAGCGCGATCGCATCTTCGAATGCGAGGCGCGTGCCGGAGCCGATAGAAAAATGCGCGGTGTGCAATGCGTCGCCGATCAACGTCACGTTACCTGCGCGCCATCGCTCGTTCATCAGCAGCGGAAAGTTTCTCCAGATGGATTTATTCGATAGCAACGGCTCGCCATCCAAATCCGCAGCGAAAACGCGTTCGCAATAAACGCGCGATTGTTCGTCGGACAACGCTGCCAAGCCCGCGCGATGAAATGTCGCCGCGTCACACTCAACTAAAAACGTACTCATGTCCGGGGCATAGCGATAATGATGCGCGACCCAAACGCCATGTTCATTCGTACGGAAAGTCAGCGTTAGGCAATCGAACGCTTTGCGCGTGCCGTACCATGCAAATCTGTTGGTGAGCCATTCCATGCGCGGCTTGAATACGCCCTCGAACATTTGTCGCACCACCGAATTCACGCCATCGGCGGCGACCACCAGATCGGCCTGAGCCAAATCGCCAAGCACGGCAATTCGTCTGCCAAAATGAAGTTGGACACCGGCTTCGCTGCACGCATGCTGCAAAAATTGATTGAGTTGCAAACGACCAATGGCCGAGAAGCCATTACCGTCGATATCCACGCGCTCGTCTTGATGAACGACGCGCTGCATCGGCCACGACTGCATGCGGGGAATCAGTTTTTCGTAAAGATCGGGCGCGTCGCGCTCGAGAAACGCCAGCGCGCCTTGCGAAAACACCACGCCGAAACCAAACGCACTAGCCGCTTCGTTTTGCTCGATTACTTCGACCGTGTTGTTTGGAAAACGCCGCTTGTGCAACAACGCGAACAACAATCCGGCAGGCCCGGCACCGATGATTAGGCTACGCATTTTTGCATTTTCACAATACGTTTAAAGGTAGGGTGCATTCATGCACCGTTCAAAATCTTTGGTGCATAAATGCACCCTACAAAGTCGATTCGCCAGAAGCCCCGTGGATATTGACTCGCAGCCATACCTATGCCACGAGGCAGGTAGGATGCGGGTGTTAGCCCTTTCACTTGAAAGTCGATATTCTATGTTGTAAATGAAAACGGCGCGATGCTATTCGCCGCTCAATGCTGATGCCCGTGATGAGCGTCAGCAGTGTTGACGAAATAATTCCACCGATCACAACGGTGGTTAGCGGACGCTGCATTTTCGTGCCGCGATCGCACGACATGATTTGAAGGCCTGTTGCTCGACTCGTTCACAAGCTGAGGCGGTTAAACCGCAATACGTTGCTGATCACGCAGACCAGCCTCAGCGCCATGACTTGCAATTGCGGCGGATGTTAGGCATCGTGGCGCGCGACAGAACGTCGGCGTAGGAGCTGATACGCTGCCGGAATTACAAACATCGACAGCAGCGGCGCGGTAATCATACCGCCGACCATCGGCGCGGCAATTCGTTGCATTACTTCCGATCCTGTCCCACCACCGAACATGATCGGCAACAATCCCGCTAGAATGACCGCGACCGTCATCGCTTTAGGTCGAACCCGCAGCACCGCGCCTTCGCGGATCGCATCCTCCAGAACCGCAAGTGTAATCGCCTCTCCCAGCCGCTCGCGCTTTTCTAGCGCTTGCTTGAGGTACAGCACCATGATGACGCCGAACTCGGCCGCCACGCCGCCGAGCGCGATGAAGCCTATCACGCTCGCAACCGACATCGCATGTCCTAACAGATATATCAGCCAAAATCCACCGACCAGCGCAAACGGCAACGACGCCATAATTAACCAAGCTTCGTCGAAGCGCCGGAAGGTGAGATACAACAGGACGAAGATGATCAGCAAGGTAAATGGCACGACGACTTTTAGCTTGGCGGTTGCGCGTTCCAAAAACTCGAATTGTCCCGACCAGGCGATCGAGTAGCCGGGCGGGACTTTGACATCGCGCGCCACAGCTCGCTGCATATCGTTGACCGCCGATCTCAGATCGCGGCCGCGGATGTCTACATAGACCCAGCCGGACAGGCGCGCATTTTCGCTCTTCAGCATCGGTGGGCCGTCGGTGATGCTGATCGCCGCTACGGCGGATAACGGAATCTGCGCACCGCGCTCGGTGAGCACCGGTAGTTGGCGCAGCTTCTCGACTGAATCGCGCACCTCGCGTGGGTAGCGCACATTGATCGGGAAACGCTGCAACCCTTCGACCGTCTCACCGATATTCTCGCCGCCTATCGCGGCCGAGACGATGCTCTGCACGTCACTGATGTTCAACCCGTAGCGCGAAGCTGCATCG
>JANOLP010000286.1:0-4473 GCA_031419835.1 Pseudomonadota bacterium
GCGAATATCGAACTCGACATCGCGCCCGGTGAAACCATTGCGCTGGTTGGCGCGTCCGGCAGCGGCAAAACAACGCTGGTGAACATGCTGCCGCGATTTTATCGGCCAACGTCCGGGCGGATTTTGCTCGACGGCCAGGAACTCAATGACATCAAGCTCGCGAGCTTGCGCGACAACATGGCGCTCGTTAGCCAAGACGTAGTTTTATTCAACGATACGGTCGCCGCGAATATCGCTTACGGACCGTTAGCTCGAGCCTCGCGCGAAGCGATCGTCCGCGCCGCGGAAGCTGCCCATGCCATGGAATTCATCCGCAACATGCCGCAAGGCTTAGACACATTCATCGGAGAGAATGGTATCAAACTATCCGGTGGCCAGCGTCAAAGGTTGGCCATTGCCCGGGCCTTACTGAAGGATGCGCCAATATTGATTTTAGACGAAGCCACTTCCGCGCTAGATTCGGAATCGGAACGCAAAATACAGTTAGCCTTAGAAAATCTGATGCATAATCGTACCACTATTATCATCGCTCATCGGCTATCTACAATCGAAAAAGCTAATTACATTGTTGTCCTGGACCATGGACGTGCCGTCGAAACCGGGAATCATGCTCAGCTATTACGCATGGAGGGAATTTACGCGGCGCTGTACCACACCCAGCTCGGCGCCCTTAATCAGGTAACAGAAACACCAGCGATGACCGGGTAGTCTAAAGAGCAGTTTCGCATCCAATTGGCCATTAGGAACCACAATGCACATCGTGCACACTGAAGCGTCGTGCGGCTGGGGAGGGCAAGAACTTCGCATTCTCTCCGAGGCGGAAGGGATGATAAAGCGCGGGCACAGCATTACCTTACTCGCCCCGCAAAAAGCCAAAATATACGCGGAAGCGGTGCGGCGGGGCATTCCGGTCGTCGCTTTGCCGATCGCTCGCAAATCCCTTTGTGGGCTGCTAGCCGTTCGGCGTTGGCTCAAATCAAACGCCGTCGACGTAGTAAACACCCATAGCTCAACCGATAGTTGGCTCGTCGCATTAGCGTATCGTACTATTAAAGATGTACCTCCGGTTGTGCGCACCAGACATATTTCTACAACGGTAGCGAATAACTGGGCAACTCGCTGGCTCTATGGAAAAGCGACTCAGCATGTTGTGACCACTGGGGAAATACTGCGTCAACGATTGATCACGGAAAATCGCATTGATCAAAGTCGAACGACCTCAATACCGACGGGTATCGATATAAATCATTTTGCCCCCGGCGATAAGCTCGCTGCGCGCACGCGACTGAATTTGGCAACCGATGGCCCATTGATCGGGTGCATTGCGACACTGCGCAGTTGGAAAGGTCACCGGTATCTATTAGATGCGTTTGCCACAATATCTGACAATCGCGCGCGGTTAATAATTGTCGGTGATGGCCCACAACGAGATAGTCTGACGCTACAAATTGACCAGCTTGGCCTCTCTGATCGAGTGACCATGGCCGGTAATCAAACGGATGTGCTTAACTGGCTGCAGGCGTTAGATATTTTTGTATTACCCTCCTATGCCAATGAAGGCGTACCCCAAGCCTTGATGCAGGCGATGTCCTGCGGGTTGCCAGTTATCACTACACCGGTGGGCGGAATCCCCGAAATTGCTTTTCATGAAAAGAATGCTCTCATGGTACAACCCCGTGATTCGAAGGCGCTTCATGACGCTATCGAACGCTTGATCGGCAACGCGCCGCTACGCGCCGCTCTAGGATCATCGGCGCGAATTGCTGCGCTTGAAGGATTTGCCACAGAGAAAATGCTGACGCGAATGGAAGCTGTATTCTTCAGGGTTTTGCAGCAACATGGCTAGTCGTGTTTGGCTAAGGGCGCTCGTCGGAACCTTCGTGCTTACGAACTTCCTCGCCCAACGGTTAACCTCGCGACGGCCCGATTCGGCACGAGATGGAGCGACTAAGTTCTGAACTTGGCATCAGCGAAGTCGTGCGGTTTTTGGGCCAGCGCGCAGACATTGCCGACCTGTTGCAAGCAGCAGACGTTACATTAATAACATCCCGATCCGAAGCACTGCCGCAAGCGCTGACGCAAAGCTTAGGGCTTGGTCGACCGGTTGTCGCAACAGCTGTGGGCGGTGTGCCCGAAGTGGTGTTGCACGAGAAAACCGGGCTGCTCGTGCCGCCGGAGAATCCACCCGCAACAGCCGAAGCACTCCTACGCATAGCCACTGATCCGGCGTTGGCGAAATCCCTCGGAACAGGCGGAAAACAACATGCCCTGGAACATTTCAGCTTAGAAGCGATGCTGGACAAGACTGAGGCGGTATACAACGAACTCAAAATGCTAAAACGCCGTTCATGAGCAAGTTCGCGGACGTCTTTCTGGGTTGATGTATCAACATGTGAGCCTAGCTCCGCCAATGTCCAGATTTTGTGTCTCTTGAATTTGTTAGGCGCGATTGAATTGCATTTCACGATACCTTTGAAAAATTACCGACCTGGCCAAACCATCGCTTCGACGAATTTCCGCCAGGCGCCGCCTAACATCAGAATCTATCCGTGCATGGGGGATGACTTCTCATCACTCTTTATCTCGTATCGCCTGGAAGCTAGCCACGCACCCAGGAGCAGGCCACTTAACATCCCATGCTCGTGGTGAAGAGTAGTATTTACCGTACCAATGACAACGGTAGTCAGCCAGGCGCTTAGACTACCTCCCCAAAGAAGCCATGTTAGATTATCGTTTTTCGCGAATGGCATTCTGTGGATCAATCCAAACAACCAAGTCAACATTATGGCCGCAAGTACAGTTGCACCGAAGAGGCCTCGTTCTGCTAGAGTGTTGAAATATAGGCTGTGTGCATGAGCAATTTGCAAATACCGACTTGAATCGAAGGGCTCGCCCAATTCCTCCGACCATTGCTTCACGTGCCTCGCGTCAATCTCTCCGAAGTTTCCCATCCCCACACCAAACAGTGGATATTTCCGCCATGCGGTGATAGCACTTTCCCAAATTTGGCCGCGGTAGCTCAGAACATTGTTCGTTTCTACATTATATTCGTGTTTGATCACAACCTCGATACGAGTACCAATAGCAAAGACTCCTATCAGCATTCCGGCAATCACGACGGCGAGCAAGGGTCGGGGAGATCGTCGGCGCCAAACAAGGGCAAGGCCAATGCTCAGCAATGGAATCATTCCCACTGCAGCGCGACTGGCGCTAAGCAATATTCCAGCTACGAACAGTAGGTTAATGAGCAACCACCCGATTTGCCATCCGCAGCGCATTTCTCGCCAGTACGCAAAAGTGTACGCTAACGCAACTCCGAAACTGATGACCAGATAGATTGCGCTGTGGTTAACGTGTCCCACCGAGTTAAGCTGAAGCGCGCTCGTCGTATGCGCCACATACCGGCACCAAAGACCGAAGGCCAAGGCAATAAGCGTCGAAGCGGCCACCATCCAAACGAGCCGCCGCAGATCCGTTTGTGTGTATCCACTACGTTTCACGGCCCAGAGTAGGAGCCCATAGCGCACGACATCTAAGGGCTCTCGCCATTCATTGAAGTGGAGTCCCGCGAAGGCGCCCCCAATGAAGCCAGAGAATACCCATATCGCAATTAGACCGTCCCACAGATCCCAGCCTTCCCCTTTTTTGCGCTGACCAACTCGGTTAAAAAGCCACAACAGCAAATAGCACAACCAGACAACGTTCTTCAGCGCTTCAAGTAGCGGCACAAATAGAATTAAAGCTAGGAGCAACCAGAACTCTATGCGCCGAGTAAGCTTAACTGTGCTTGAAGCATTGTCCGTCACTTGGGGCCGTCCGATTCAGATACCGCAATGCTGCGCGTGGATAATTGAGCTCGATACGGAATGGGCATCCAAACATGCTCAATAACGTTATCGAGAAAGAATTCGTCAATGGTACTTGCGCCAAACGGCAGCGGCCTGTTGATGTCGCATAAAACGTTGGCGGCGGCGCAACTATAGAGGTCGACCCCGAAGAATCCGTCGCGGATCTTGTTGCCGCAACCAAGATTGATTCGGATGGGTGTAGTCGAGGTTGTTTGGGTAGAGATAGATTGGCCCGACGGCATTGCGGAATTCATGACCACATTCTACACGCCACACCCTGGTTAAAATCCTCTGGAGATGCCGTATACAGCATGGTGCTCCCGGAGAAGTTGGATAGCGCGAAGGGAAATATTTCTAGGTTAGATGGATTGTGGTTCAAGTCGATGTTTCTTTGCAGTCGCGCATAGATTGATTGATGGGGTTCGAACGCATGCACCGACATCCCAGGATACTGTTTAGCCGCAACGATGGAGAAGAACCCGATGTTTGCGCCAACGTCGAGGAAGACAATTTCATCTCGGAAATAATCGAATAACAAGTCAGAAATTTGAGGCTGATACCCCTTGTCCTTAATGATGTCACGTTCGACTTTGGATTTAGGGTCACAGTAGAAAAATACGGGGGG
>JANOLP010000287.1:0-2434 GCA_031419835.1 Pseudomonadota bacterium
GAATGTAGGCTCACCCGTGCACGCGAGGACATTTACGTTCTCAAATACAATTGCGGTCAAGAAATTCTCCCTATGCGAACACTTGGCCCGCAGACTTTATCACCTTCCAATGCCGTAATCACAAGTTATACTCATTGCATCCACCCACTCAGCGCTAAATACCTCATCCCACTGCTGTCCAAGATAGCCGAAACCGCTGTGGTGGTACCTTGATCTGACGCGGGTTGGCGAATTCGGTCCCATGAACCTCGAGGGTTCGGTTAAGCTCGGCTTTCGCAAGGAGTTGGAAGCGATTGCCGATCCGACGGAGCGAAAGGCCAAGTTCAATGAAATGGTCGCGACGGCCTACGAACGTGGTACCGCCCTGAGCGCCGCGACCTTGTTCGAGATCGACGATGTCATCGATCCGGCTAGAGACACGCCTGAGAATTGTAAGCGGATTGCGATCCCTTCCGGTAACCAAACCGCGAGCGGAAAAAAGAAGAATGTTTGTGGATACCTGGTAGGTTAAGAGAATCGTAAGATTGAAGAATGCTTGAGAATTGTTTTGGGAGCGGATCGCGTATAACATTCATACATGCAAAAAGACACGCGAGCCAACAAAGAGTTTTTCTCGAAACGCGTAATGCGATGCTAATTTCTCAATTAGGCAGGCCAAACTAATTATGACCGCCCCCCTTCGCATCGGCGCTGGCGCCGGCTTTCAAGGTGACCGCTTTGAGCCAGCGATCATACTTGCGGAACAAGGCAATCTAGATTATCTGGTGCTCGAATGTTTGGCCGAGCGCACCATTGCGCTGGCGCAGAAGAATAAGCTCGACAATCCCGCACTCGGTTACGATCCATTCTTACAGCGACGCATTGAGCCTTTGTTGCCACTGCTCAAGAAACGTCGGATACGTCTCATCACCAATATGGGTGCGGCGAATCCTGAGGCGGCTGGGCGTGCAATTATCGATATTGCGCGACAGCAAAACATCTCAATTAAAGTGGCCATCGTGACTGGAGACGATATCCTGACGGGGCTTGCGCCTGAACTTCAAGTTATCGAGACCGGCCGTCCACTGCGCAGCTACGCCAACGTCATTTCGGCCAATGCCTATCTCGGCGTCGAAGCCATGCTTCCCGCGCTGGCAAGTGGCGCCGACGTGATTATCACTGGCCGGGTCGCCGATCCCAGTTTGTTCCTCGCGCCTATGGTGCATCATTTCGGCTGGCGTCTGGATGACTGGCAACGGCTCGGACAAGGTACCGTGATCGGCCACTTACTCGAATGCGCCGGGCAAATCACCGGTGGCTATTTCGCCGACCCAGGCAAGAAGGATGTCGCTGACCTCGCGCATCTGGGCTTTCCACTAGCAGAAGTTGGTGAGGACGGCAGCGCCATCCTCACCAAAGTTACCGGGACCGGCGGGGTGATCAACCTCGCGACAGTCAAAGAGCAACTACTGTACGAAGTCACTGATCCGGCGGCCTACGTCACGCCGGACGTTGTCGCTGATTTTACGCAAGTCAAACTGCAAGACCTAAGCGACGACCGTGTGCTGGTCAGTAACGGCCTGGGTCGCGCCCATACCGAAAGTTATAAAGTGAGTATCGGCTACCAAGCGGGTTTTCGAGGCGAAGGCGAGATTTCCTATGCGGGGCAAAACGCGTTGGCGCGCGCCGAGCTTGCTGGCCGCGTAATCAGCGAGCGCTTGGCGGAAGATTTTCCCGATTTACGGATCGACTACATCGGCAGTACCTCCGTGCATCGCAAGTCTTTTGCATCACATATCGAACCCTATGAGATTCGTTTACGCGTGGCGGCACGGGCCTCGTCGGCCAAACAAGCAGCGCGTATCGGCGAAGAAGTCGAAGCACTCTACACCAACGGCCCAGCCGGTGGCGGCGCCGCACGCAAGTACGTAACCGAAGTAATCGGCATCGTCTCTGCATTGTTGCCGCGCAGTGATGTGTCGAGCAAAGTCACCGTGCTTGATTCGGAACGCCATCATGAAACTGTATGAGATCGCACATTGTCGCGCAGGCGATAAAGGCAACACGTCGATTCTTTCACTGTTCGCTTATCGCGCCGAAGATTATCCGTTGTTGGTGGAGAAAGTAACGACGGCCGCAGTGAAACGTCATTTACATGGAATTGTTGCTGGCAACGTGATGCGACATGAATTACCAACCTTGAGCGCTTTGCAATTTGTCTGCGAAGACGCACTACTCACCGGCGTCACGACGTCCCTTGCAATGGACACTCACGGCAAAGCGCTAAGCTCGGCACTCTTGGAAATGGAGATTTCGTAATCGGTGCCACTAGTGTCGGGGGGGGGGGTGTGGGAAAAGGGAAAAAAAAAAAAACAAAGGAGGAGAGATGGGGTGGGGGGGGGGGTGGAATTAGGGAGGGGGGGGCGCCGCGGGCCGCCCACCCAGAACGAAAAAA